>NZ_JTKF01000062.1:0-87038 GCF_000828175.1 Pseudomonas sp. W15Feb9B
AACCATCGCGATGGAAGATGGTCTGCGTTTCGCTATCCGTGAAGGCGGTCGTACCGTCGGCGCTGGCGTCGTAGCCAAAATCATCGAGTAATTCTCTTTTATAGAGTCTGCTTGATGAATTGAAAAAGCCCCCGCTCAGCGGGGGCTTTTTTATTGGGTTGACACCTATCTGGGGCGTCTATAGAATTGCGCCTCCTTTTAACGGGCGTATTGCGCCCGGTGGGAATAGCAGCCGGAGTCTGAAATCCAATGCAAAATCAGCAAATCCGTATCAGGTTGAAGGCTTTCGACCATCGCCTGATCGACCAATCAACCCAGGAAATCGTGGAAACCGCGAAACGTACTGGTGCTCAAGTGCGTGGTCCAATTCCACTGCCTACCCGTAAAGAGCGGTTCACCGTTCTGGTTTCCCCGCACGTCAACAAAGACGCGCGTGACCAGTACGAAATCCGCACTCATAAGCGCGTTCTGGACATCGTCCAGCCAACGGATAAAACCGTTGATGCTCTTATGAAGCTTGATCTTGCGGCCGGTGTGGAAGTGCAGATCAGCCTCGGCTAAGACTCGGTCTTGGTCGTGTAACGCTCTGAAATGGGCGGCCATAGCGGGTGAAAGCCCCGTACACTCATGAGGTTTACAACATGACTATTGGTGTAGTCGGTCGTAAATGCGGTATGACCCGTATTTTCACCGAAGAAGGTGTCTCCATTCCGGTCACGGTCATTGAGATCGAGCCGAATCGCGTCACCCAGTTCAAAACTGAAGAGACCGATGGCTATCGTGCAGTGCAAGTCACTGTCGGCGAGCGTCGTGCTTCGCGTGTAACAGCAGCTCAAGCTGGTCACTTCGCTAAAGCGAACGTTGCCGCTGGTCGTACCACCATGGAATTCCGTCTTGAAGAAGGCGAGTACCAGGCTGGCGATCTGATCAACGCTGAAATCTTCGCCGCTGGTCAACTGGTTGATGTAACCGGTCAGTCCAAGGGTAAAGGCTTCCAGGGTACGATCAAGCGTTGGAATTTCCGCGGGCAAGATAACACCCACGGTAACTCCGTATCCCACCGCGTCCCAGGCTCTATCGGCCAGTGCCAGACTCCTGGTCGTGTATTCAAGGGCAAAAAAATGTCCGGTCATATGGGCGCTGAGCGCGTGACCGTGCAGTCCCTGGAAGTAGTGCGCGTGGACGCTGAACGCAATCTGTTGTTGGTCAAGGGCGCTGTTCCTGGCGCTACTGGCGGCAACCTGGTTGTACGTCCAGCAGCCAAGGCTCGCGGTTAAGGGGAAGCTGACATGCAATTAAATGTAAATGACGCTCAAGCGATCGAAGTTTCCGAACTGACATTTGGCGGCGAGTTCAACGAGACGCTGGTTCACCAAGCAGTCGTGGCCTACATGGCCGGCGGCCGTCAAGGTAGCAAGCAGCAAAAGACCCGTTCCGACGTTCGTGGTGGCGGCAAGCGCCCATGGCGTCAGAAAGGTACTGGCCGTGCTCGTGCCGGTACTATCCGTAGCCCAATCTGGCGTGGCGGCGGTACCACTTTCGCAGCTCGTCCACAGGATCACTCCCAGAAGCTGAACAAGAAGATGTATCGCGCAGCAATGCGTTCCATCCTTGCTGAGCTGGTGCGTACTGATCGTCTGGTCGTGGTTCAGGATTTCGCTGTTGAAACTCCGAAAACCAAAGATCTGCTGGGCAAGCTGAACAACATGAGCCTGACCGATGTTCTCATCGTGTCGGACGCTGTTGATCAGAACCTGTACCTGGCTGCTCGTAACCTGCCACACGTAGATGTACGTGACGTGCAAGGTTCCGATCCAGTTAGTCTGATCGCATACGACAAGGTGTTGATCACCGTGTCGGCCGTGAAGAAATTCGAGGAGCTGCTGGGATGAACCAGGAACGCGTATTTAAAGTTCTGCTTGGCCCGCACGTTTCCGAGAAGGCTACGGTTCTGGCAGACAAGAAAGGCCAGTTCGTTTTCAAGGTTGCTACTGATGCAACCAAGCTGGAAATCAAGAAGGCCGTCGAAAGCCTGTTCAGCGTGAAAGTAGAGCGCGTCACTACCCTTAACGTTCTGGGTAAGAGCAAGCGCACTGCTCGCGGTCTGGGCAAGCGTAATGACTGGAAGAAGGCAGTTATCTCCCTTCAGCCAGGCCAAGATCTCGATTTCAGCAGCAGTGCTGAGTAAGGAAGGGGTGCATCATGGCAATCGTTAAATGCAAACCGACTTCCCCTGGCCGCCGTTTTGTGGTCAAGGTGGTCAACCAGGAGCTGCATAAAGGCGCTCCTCACGCACCGCTGCTCGAGAAAAAATCGAAGACTGGTGGTCGTAACAACAATGGCCGTATTACCACTCGTCACATCGGTGGTGGTCATAAGCAGCATTACCGTATGGTCGATTTCCGTCGCAACGACAAAGATGGCATCGTCGCCACTGTCGAGCGTATCGAATACGATCCAAACCGTACCGCTCACATCGCACTGCTCTGCTACGCAGACGGCGAGCGTCGCTACATTATCGCCCCTAAAGGCGTGAGTGCTGGCGACCAGCTGATCGCAGGCGCTCTGGCTCCAATCAAGCCAGGCAACGCTCTGCAACTGCGCAACATTCCAGTCGGTTCTACCGTACACGGCATCGAACTGAAGCCAGGTAAAGGCGCACAGATCGCTCGTTCCGCTGGTGCTTCGGCTCAGCTGATCGCTCGTGAAGGCGTGTACGTTACCCTGCGTCTGCGTTCCGGTGAAATGCGTAAAGTCCTGGCTGAATGCCGTGCGACCCTGGGCGAAGTCTCGAACTCCGAGCACAGCCTGCGTTCGCTGGGTAAAGCTGGTGCCAAGCGCTGGCGTGGCGTTCGCCCAACCGTTCGTGGTGTTGCCATGAACCCGGTTGACCACCCACATGGTGGTGGTGAAGGTCGTACCTCTGGTGGTCGTCATCCGGTATCGCCATGGGGCTTCCCGACTAAGGGCGCGAAGACTCGTGGTAATAAGCGTACCGACAAAATGATCGTCCGTCGTCGCAAGTAAATAGAGGGATACGACAGTGCCACGTTCTCTGAAAAAAGGTCCTTTTATTGATCTTCACCTACTGAAGAAGATCGAAGTGGCGGCGGAAAAGAACGATCGCAAACCAATTAAGACTTGGTCGCGTCGTTCGATGATCCTGCCACAAATGGTCGGTCTGACCATTGCTGTACACAACGGCCGTCAGCACGTCCCAGTTCTCGTGAACGAAGACATGGTTGGCCATAAACTGGGCGAGTTCGCCGGTACCCGCACTTATCGTGGGCACGTGGCTGACAAGAAAGCCAAGCGTTAAGGGGTAAGGAAATGGAAGTAGCCGCTAAGTTGTCGGGCGCTCGAATCTCCGCCCAGAAAGCCCGCTTGGTCGCCGACCAGATCCGCGGGAAGAAGGTGGGCGAAGCGCTCAACCTGTTGGCTTTCAGCAGTAAGAAAGCCGCCGAGATCATGAAAAAAGTGCTGGAGTCGGCCGTAGCCAACGCCGAGCATAACGAAGGCGCAGACGTTGATGACCTGAAGGTCAGCACCGTTTTCGTCAACGAAGGGCGTTCGCTGAAGCGCATCATGCCACGTGCCAAAGGCCGTGCTGATCGCATCGTCAAGCGGTCTTGCCATATCACTGTCAAGGTTGCTGACAAGTAACGGAGTCGAAGAGATGGGTCAGAAAGTACATCCCATTGGCATTCGCCTGGGAATCGTCAAGGAGCACACCTCCGTCTGGTACGCAGACGGTCGGACTTATGCGGACTACTTGTTCGCAGATCTGAAGGTGCGTGAGTATCTCCAAGACAAACTAAAAAGCGCGTCCGTAAGCCGTATCGATATCCATCGTCCGGCTCAAACTGCACGCATCACCATCCACACCGCTCGTCCAGGTATCGTTATCGGGAAGAAGGGTGAAGATGTTGAGAAACTGCGTCAGGACCTGACCAAGCAAATGGGTGTGCCTGTGCACATCAATATCGAAGAGATCCGCAAGCCGGAGCTCGACGGTATGCTGGTTGCGCAGAGCGTAGCTCAGCAGCTGGAGCGTCGTGTAATGTTCCGTCGCGCTATGAAGCGCGCAGTACAGAACGCCATGCGCATTGGTGCCAAAGGCATCAAAATCCAAGTGAGCGGTCGTCTCGGCGGTGCTGAAATCGCACGTACTGAATGGTATCGCGAAGGTCGTGTGCCACTGCACACCCTGCGTGCCGACATCGACTATGCCAACTACGAAGCTCACACCACTTACGGTGTGATCGGTGTAAAGGTTTGGATCTTCAAAGGCGAAGTAATTGGTGGTCGCCAAGAAGAGCTGAAGCCACAAGCACCAGCGCCTCGTAAAAAAGCTGCTAAGTAAGGGGTACGCCAAATGTTGCAACCTAAGCGTACGAAGTTCCGCAAGCAGATGACCGGCCACAACCGTGGTCTGGCACTGCGCGGTAGCAAAGTCAGCTTCGGCGAGTTCGCGCTGAAGTCTGTTGCTCGTGGTCGTCTCACCGCTCGTCAGATCGAGTCAGCGCGTCGTGCTCTGACCCGTCACGTAAAACGTGGTGGCAAGATCTGGATCCGTGTATTCCCGGACAAGCCGATCTCCAAGAAACCTCTCGAGGTTCGTATGGGTAAAGGTAAGGGTAACGTGGAATACTGGGTTGCCCAGATTCAGCCAGGCAAAGTCCTGTATGAAATCGAGGGTGTTTCTGAAGAGCTGGCGCGTGAGGCTTTCGCCCTGGCTGCTGCAAAGCTGCCGCTCGCCACCTCCTTTGTTAAACGGACGGTGATGTGATGAAAGCGAATGAACTTCGTGAAAAATCCGCACAGCAGCTGAACGAGCAACTGCTCGGCTTGCTGCGCGACCAGTTCAATCTGCGCATGCAGAAAGCAACTGGCCAG
This sequence comes from Pseudomonas sp. W15Feb9B, assembly GCF_000828175.1. Lineage (NCBI taxonomy): Bacteria > Pseudomonadati > Pseudomonadota > Gammaproteobacteria > Pseudomonadales > Pseudomonadaceae > Pseudomonas > Pseudomonas sp. W15Feb9B. The sequence goes on from NZ_JTKF01000062.1 coordinate 4,897, forward strand.
TTGGGGCAGTCTCATCTGCTCTCGCAAGTTAAGCGTGACATCGCTCGCGTGAAGACTGTGCTCAACCAGCAGGCAGGTAAGTGATCATGGCTGAAGCCGAAAAAACTGTCCGTACGCTGACTGGCCGTGTTGTCAGCGACAAGATGGACAAAACCATCACCGTTCTGATCGAGCGTCGCGTTAAGCACCCGATCTACGGTAAATACGTTAAGCGTTCGACTAAGCTGCACGCGCACGACGAAACCAATCAGTGCCACATCGGCGACAAAGTCACTATTCGTGAAACTCGTCCGATGGCCAAGACCAAGTCTTGGGCGCTGGTTGATGTTCTCGAACGCGCTGTGGAAGTCTAAGGGCTAGGGGTCGGAGAAATTATATGATTCAGACTCAATCCATGCTCGATGTGGCCGATAACAGCGGCGCTCGCCGTGTTATGTGCATCAAGGTGCTGGGTGGCTCCCATCGTCGTTACGCTGGTATCGGTGACATCATCAAAGTTACCGTGAAGGAAGCAATTCCTCGCGGTAAAGTGAAAAAAGGCCAAGTGATGACTGCTGTTGTAGTCCGCACTCGTCACGGCGTACGTCGTGCTGATGGCTCCATTATCCGCTTTGATGGCAACGCTGCTGTTCTTCTGAACAACAAGCAAGAGCCGATCGGCACCCGTATCTTTGGGCCAGTGACCCGTGAACTTCGTACTGAGAAGTTCATGAAGATCGTCTCGCTCGCCCCAGAAGTGCTGTAAGGAGATCCGACATGCAAAAGATTCGTCGTGACGACGAGATCATCGTGATCGCCGGCAAAGACAAAGGTAAGCGCGGTAAGGTGCTGAAGGTTCTTGCTGACAACCGTCTGGTTGTTGGTGGTCTGAACCTGGTCAAGCGTCATACCAAGCCTAACCCGATGTCGGGCGTACAGGGCGGTATCGTCGAGAAAGAAGCGCCACTGCACGCTTCCAACGTCGCCATCTTCAACGGCGAAACCAACAAGGCTGACCGCGTTGGTTTCAAAGTAGAAGACGGTAAGAAAATTCGTGTCTTCAAGTCGACCCAAAAAGCGGTTGATGCTTGAACACTGCTAGGTAGAAGACCATGGCACGACTAAAAGAGATTTACCGGAAGGAAATCGCTCCGAAACTTAAGGAAGAACTTAAGCTTTCGAACGTGATGGAAGTTCCGCGCGTTACCAAAATCACCCTGAACATGGGTCTGGGCGAAGCGATCGGCGACAAAAAAGTCATCGAGCACGCTGTTGCTGACCTGGAAAAGATCACCGGCCAAAAAGTCGTTGTGACCTACGCTCGTAAATCCATCGCTGGCTTTAAAGTCCGTGAAGGATGGCCGATCGGCGTCAAAGTGACTCTGCGCCGTGAGCGTATGTACGAGTTCCTGGATCGTCTGCTGTCGATCTCCCTGCCTCGGGTTCGCGACTTCCGCGGCCTGAATGCCAAGTCCTTCGATGGTCGTGGCAACTACAGCATGGGCGTGAAAGAGCAGATCATTTTCCCGGAAATCGACTACGACAAGATCGATGCTCTCCGCGGTCTGGACATTACCCTGACCACCACTGCCAAGAACGATGATGAAGGCCGCGCTCTGCTGCGTGCTTTCAAATTCCCGTTCCGCAACTGATTGGAGTAGGAAAATGGCCAAGAAGAGCATGAAAAACCGTGAGCTGAAGCGTCAGCTCACTGTTGCCAAGTACGCCGTCAAGCGTGCAGCGCTGAAAGCTATCATCGTTGATCTGAACGCAAGTCCAGAAGCGCGTTGGGAAGCGACCGTAGCTCTGCAGAAGCAACCACGTGACGCAAGCGCTTCGCGCATGCGTAACCGTTGCCGCCTGACTGGTCGTCCGCACGGCGTTTACCGCAAGTTCGGCCTGGGCCGTAACAAACTGCGTGAAGCGGCAATGCGTGGTGACGTTCCAGGTCTGGTTAAAGCCAGCTGGTAATCGCTGTCAAAGCCTTGATGGTCGGGGTCGCAAGAACCTGACCATCGGTGGCCTTGAATTTGAATCAAGCCCCTTTTGGGGCTTGATTCATTTCTGGGGTGTGTCTAGAATGACCGGCTCGCCTGAGCCCGTGTTTTTCGTGCCCGGAATTTCTCGGCGACAAGTAGTAGCCGCAAGGCTAATTTTTCTGTATTAGGAGCGTCTAGCCCATGAGTATGCAGGACCCGTTAGCGGACATGCTAACTCGAATCCGTAATGCCCAGATGGCTGAAAAGTCTGTCGTAAGCATGCCGTCTTCCACGTTGAAGGTGGCTGTAGCAAAAGTCCTGAAGGACGAAGGTTACATCGCGGATTTTCAGATCACCACCGACGCTAAGCCGTCGTTGTCCATCTCGCTGAAATACTTCGAAGGCCGTCCGGTCATCGAGGAAGTCAAGCGCGTTAGTCGTCCAGGCCTGCGTCAGTACAAGTCCGTTGAAGATCTGCCGAAAGTTCGTGGCGGTCTTGGCGTGTCTATCGTCTCCACCAACAAAGGTGTGATGACGGATCGTGCTGCGCGCGCTGCCGGTGTCGGCGGCGAAGTTCTTTGCACTGTGTTCTAAGGGGGGATAAGCATGTCTCGCGTCGCTAAGAACCCCGTTAAGCTGCCAGCCGGTGTCGAAGTCAAATTCGCAGGCCAACAGCTTTCGGTGAAGGGTGCCAAGGGTACTCTTGAACTGAACATCCATTCGTCCGTTGAGATCGTTGAAGAAGCTGGTGAGCTGCGTTTCGCTGCTCGCAATGGCGATCAACAGACTCGCGCAATGGCCGGTACCACGCGTGCGTTGGTAAACAACATGGTCCAAGGCGTAAGCCAAGGCTTCGAGCGCAAGCTCCAGCTGGTCGGTGTTGGTTACAAGGCGCAAGCAAAAGGTCAGGTGCTGAACCTGGCTCTTGGCTTCTCGCACCCAGTGGATTACGAACTGCCGCAAGGCATCACCGCTGAGACTCCTAGCCAGACCGATATCCTGATCAAGGGCATCGACAAGCAGCTGGTAGGTCAAGTGGCCGCTGAGATCCGCGACTTCCGTCCACCAGAGCCGTACAAAGGCAAAGGTGTGCGCTACGCGGACGAAGTCGTCCGTCGTAAAGAAGCCAAGAAGAAGTAGGGCATAGCAAATGACCGACAAAAAAGTTACTCGACTGCGTCGCGCTCGCAAAGCACGCCTGAAAATGCACGAACTCGAAGTCGTGCGTCTCTGCGTGTTCCGCTCGTCGCAGCACATCTACGCCCAGGTCATCTCGGCCGACGGCAACAAAGTCCTGGCAAGTGCCTCGACTTTGGATAAAGAACTGCGTGATGGCGCCACTGGCAACATCGACGCGGCCACAAAGGTTGGCCAACTGGTCGCTACGCGTGCTAAGGCCGCTGGCGTCTCGCAAGTGGCTTTCGACCGCTCTGGCTTCAAGTACCATGGCCGCGTTAAAGCGCTGGCTGATGCTGCTCGTGAAGCTGGGCTGGAGTTCTAAGTTATGTCAAATAACGACCAAAAGCGCGACGAAGGCTACATCGAGAAGCTGGTTCAAGTTAACCGCGTAGCCAAAACCGTTAAAGGCGGCCGTATCTTCACTTTCACCGCGTTGACCGTGGTTGGTGATGGTAAAGGGCGTGTTGGCTTCGGCCGTGGCAAGTCGCGTGAAGTGCCTGCTGCGATCCAGAAGGCAATGGAAGCTGCTCGCCGCAACATGATTCAAGTTGACCTGAACGGCACCACCCTGCAGTACGCAATGAAGTCCGCTCACGGCGCTTCGAAGGTGTACATGCAGCCTGCTTCTGAAGGTACCGGTATCATCGCTGGCGGCGCTATGCGTGCTGTCCTCGAAGTTGCTGGCGTTCAGAACGTTCTGGCCAAGTGCTACGGCTCGACTAACCCGGTAAACGTGGTTCACGCCACTTTCAAGGGTCTGAAGGCTATGCAATCTCCTGAGTCCATTGCTGCCAAGCGTGGCCTGACTGTCAAGGAGATCTTCTGATCATGGCTACCGTTAAAGTTACGCTGATCAAAAGCATGACCGGCCGCATCCCTAACCACAAACTGTGCGTTAAGGGTCTGGGTCTGCGTCGCATCGGTCACACTGTAGAAGTCCAGGATACTCCCGAGAATCGCGGGATGATCAACAAGGCTTACTACATGCTGCGTGTCGAGGGTTAATCGATGAAACTCAATGATCTGAGTCCAGCGCCGGGTTCCCGTCGCGAAAAGCATCGTCCGGGCCGTGGTATCGGTAGCGGTTTGGGTAAGACTGGTGGCCGTGGCCACAAAGGTCAAACCTCCCGCTCCGGTGGCACTATTGCTCCAGGCTTTGAAGGCGGTCAACAGCCGCTGCATCGTCGCCTGCCGAAGTTCGGTTTCGTTTCCCTGAAAGCCATGGACCGCGCAGAAGTGCGTCTGTCCGAGCTGGCCAAAGTGGAAGGCGACATCGTCACCGTGCAGTCCCTGAAAGATGCCAACGTGATCAACGTCAACGTACAGCGTGTGAAAATCATGCTGTCCGGTGAAGTGACTCGCGCTGTCACTATCGGCAAGGGAATCGGCGCCACCAAAGGTGCGCGTGCGGCTATCGAAGCAGTTGGCGGCAAGTTCGAGGAATAAATGGCTAAGCAAGGTGCTCTCTCTGCGCTCGGCAAAGGCGGTATGTCTGAACTCTGGGCTCGTCTGCGTTTTCTGTTCCTGGCGATTATCGTCTACCGAATAGGCGCACACATCCCGGTTCCAGGTATCAACCCGGACCGACTCGCAGACCTGTTTCGACAGAATGAGGGGACCATTCTTAGCTTGTTCAACATGTTCTCCGGCGGCGCGCTGGAACGGATGAGCATCTTTGCACTGGGGATCATGCCGTACATTTCGGCATCGATCATCATGCAACTGATGACCGCCGTCAGCCCGCAGCTGGAGCAGTTGAAGAAGGAAGGTGAAGCTGGCCGTCGCAAGATCAGCCAGTACACCCGCTACGGCACCGTCGTTCTCGCTCTCGTTCAGGCTATTGGCATGTCCATTGGCTTGGCGGGGCAGGGCGTTGCGTTCACTGGTGACTTTGGCTTCCATTTCGTCGCGGTATCCACTTTTGTGGCTGGTGCGATGTTCATGATGTGGCTGGGTGAGCAGATTACTGAGCGTGGTGTAGGCAACGGTATCTCGATGTTGATTTTTTCGGGTATCGTCGCCGGTCTTCCGAGAGCAATCGGGCAGTCTTTCGAGTCTGCGCGTCAGGGTGATATCAATATCTTCGCCCTGGTTGCCATCGGTTTGCTGGCAGTAGCGATTATCGGTTTCGTGGTGTTCATTGAGCGTGGTCAGCGTCGTATCGCTGTTCACTACGCCAAGCGTCAGCAGGGCCGCAAGGTTTTTGCTGCGCAGACAAGCCACTTGCCGCTGAAGGTGAACATGGCCGGTGTTATTCCGGCTATTTTCGCGAGCAGCATTCTGCTGTTCCCGGCTTCGTTGGGTGCCTGGTTTGGTCAGTCTGAAGGTATGGGCTGGTTGCAGGACATCTCGCAGTCGATCGCTCCTGGTCAGCCGTTGAATATTCTGCTGTTTAGTGCAGGGATTATTTTCTTCTGCTTCTTCTATACGGCGTTGATGTTCAATCCGAAAGACGTAGCGGAAAACCTGAAGAAGTCCGGTGCCTTTATTCCGGGCATCCGTCCAGGTGAGCAGTCTGCACGCTATATTGATGGCGTTCTGACTCGCTTGACCATGTTCGGTGCTCTTTACATGACGGCCGTGTGCCTGTTGCCCCAGTTCCTGGTGGTTGCAGCAAACGTTCCGTTCTACCTTGGCGGGACCTCGTTGCTGATCGTGGTCGTGGTTGTGATGGACTTCATGTCCCAAGTACAATCGCACCTCGTTTCGCACCAGTACGAATCCCTGATGAAGAAAGCCAACCTGAAGGGTTACGGCAGCGGCATGTTGCGCTGAGTACCCATAAGGTTCGAGGAGTTGGTGATGAAAGTTCGTGCATCGGTGAAAAAGCTGTGCCGTAACTGCAAGATTATTCGCCGCGAAGGTGTTGTTCGAGTAATTTGCAGCGCGGAACCGCGTCACAAACAGCGCCAAGGCTGAGTGTGATTGTGCTTCAAGCCCGGCAGCTAGTGCGCTGCCGGGTTGATTATTTGTTATTACAGCGATATTATCTCGCGCCCTATTTCTTGGCTTCCGGGGCGTAGGTAGCTGTCAATTGGAGTCCCACTGAATGGCCCGTATTGCAGGCGTTAACATTCCAGATAACAAGCATACTGTTATCTCGCTGACCTACATCTATGGTGTCGGTCGCACTACTGCGCAGAAAATCTGTGCAGACACTGGGGTAAACCCAGCAGCAAAGATCAAAGATCTGAGCGACGAGCAAATTGAACAGCTGCGTGGCGAAGTGGCGAAGTTCACCACTGAAGGTGACCTGCGTCGCGAAATCAACATGAAAATCAAGCGCTTGATGGACCTCGGTTGCTATCGCGGTCTGCGTCATCGTCGCGGTCTTCCAGTACGCGGTCAGCGTACCAAGACCAACGCGCGTACCCGTAAAGGTCCGCGTAAGCCGATCCGCAAGTAATCGCCCCAGCGAATCGACAGGAATTTAATCATGGCAAAACCTGCTGCTCGTCCTCGTAAAAAAGTTAAAAAGACAGTGGTTGATGGCATCGCCCACATCCATGCTTCTTTTAACAACACCATCGTGACCATTACCGACCGTCAAGGTAACGCTCTTTCCTGGGCTACCTCCGGTGGTTCGGGTTTCCGCGGTTCCCGCAAGTCCACCCCGTTCGCTGCTCAAGTAGCCGCTGAGCGTGCTGGTCAAGCTGCGCTGGAATACGGCCTGAAAAACCTCGACGTTAACGTCAAGGGTCCAGGTCCAGGTCGTGAATCCGCAGTCCGCGCTTTGAACGGCTGTGGCTACAAGATCGCCAGCATCACCGACGTGACGCCAATCCCGCACAACGGGTGCCGTCCGCCGAAGAAGCGCCGCGTGTAATCCAGGAGATTGTAAAGAATGGCTCGTTACATTGGTCCAAAATGCAAACTCGCTCGTCGCGAAGGCACCGATCTCTTCCTGAAGAGCGGCGTGCGCGCGATCGAATCGAAGTGCAACATTGAAGCAGCACCTGGTATCCACGGCCAACGCCGCGGTCGCCAGTCCGACTACGGCACCCAACTGCGTGAAAAGCAGAAGGTCCGTCGTATCTACGGCGTTCTCGAGCGTCAGTTCAGCGGCTACTACAAAGAAGCTGCTGGCAAGAAAGGTGCAACCGGTGAAAACCTGCTGCAACTGCTCGAATGCCGTCTGGACAACGTTGTATACCGTATGGGCTTTGGTTCGACTCGTGCCGAATCCCGTCAGCTGGTATCGCACAAGTCGATCAGCGTTAACGGTCAGACCGTAAACGTTCCGTCGTATCAGGTTCGTGCTGGTGACGTGGTCGCAGTTCGCGAGAAAGCAAAAAACCAACTTCGCATTGTCCAAGCTCTCGATCTGTGTGCCCAACGTGGCCGCGTAGAATGGGTAGAAGTAGACACTGAGAAGAAGTCGGGCGTTTTCAAGAACGTTCCTGCTCGCAGTGATCTGTCCGCCGACATCAACGAAAGCCTGATTGTCGAGCTCTACTCCAAGTAAGGGCTAGAAAATAGGTGCATCCATGCAGATTTCGGTAAATGAGTTCCTGACACCCCGCCACATTGATGTGCAGGTTGTCAGTCCAACCCGCGCCAAGATCACTCTCGAGCCTCTCGAGCGTGGTTTTGGCCACACCCTGGGCAACGCGCTGCGCCGCATCCTGTTGTCCTCAATGCCCGGCTGCGCAGTAGTCGAGGCCGAGATTGACGGTGTGCTCCACGAGTACAGCGCCATCGAAGGTGTACAGGAAGACGTAATTGAAATCCTGTTGAACCTTAAAGGTCTGGCCATCAAGCTGCACGGTCGTGACGAAGTTACGCTGACCTTGTCGAAGAAGGGTTCGGGGGTGGTTACCGCTGCCGATATTCAGCTGGATCATGATGTCGAGATCGTTAACCCCGATCACGTAATCGCTAACCTGGCGTCTAACGGCGCCCTGAACATGAAGCTCACCGTAGCTCGTGGTCGTGGTTATGAACCAGCCGACTCGCGTCAGAGCGATGAAGACGAAAGCCGCAGCATTGGTCGCTTGCAGCTCGACTCTTCGTTCAGCCCGGTTCGCCGTATCGCATACGTGGTGGAAAACGCCCGTGTCGAGCAGCGTACCAACCTGGACAAGCTGGTTATTGATCTGGAAACCAACGGTACTCTGGATCCTGAAGAGGCTATCCGCCGCGCTGCAACCATCCTGCAACAGCAGTTGGCTGCGTTCGTCGACCTCAAAGGTGACAGTGAGCCAGTGGTTGTCGAGCAGGAAGACGAGATCGATCCGATCCTGCTTCGCCCGGTTGACGATCTGGAACTGACTGTACGTTCGGCTAACTGCCTTAAGGCGGAAAACATCTACTACATCGGCGACCTGATTCAGCGTACCGAAGTAGAGCTGTTGAAGACTCCGAACCTGGGCAAGAAATCCTTGACTGAAATCAAGGACGTTCTGGCCTCCCGCGGTCTGTCCCTCGGCATGCGCCTCGACAACTGGCCGCCTGCAAGTCTTAAGAAGGACGACAAGGCGACTGCCTGATCGTCGTAATCACCGAACGTAGTGTTTGGTAAGGAATGAACCATGCGTCATCGTAAAAGTGGGCGTCACCTGAGCCGCACCAGCTCGCACCGCAAGGCCATGTTCCAGAACATGGCGGTGTCGTTGTTCGAGCACGAGCTGATCAAGACTACTCTGCCAAAAGCCAAAGAACTGCGCCGCGTTGCCGAGCCGCTGATCACTCTGGCCAAGACAGACAGCCTGGCTAACCGCCGTCTGGCTTTCGACCGTACTCGTTCGAAAGCTATCGTTGGTAAGCTCTTCAACGACCTGGGCAAGCGTTACGCTACCCGTGAGGGTGGCTACCTGCGCATCCTCAAGTGCGGTTTCCGCGCTGGCGACAACGCGCCTATGGCGTACGTCGAGTTGGTTGATCGTGCTACTGCTGGCGAAGCTGTATCCGCCGAGTAAGACGTCAGTCTGAAACGAAAAACCGGGCCTAGTGCCCGGTTTTTTGTGCCCGCAAGAAATGCGCTGTTCATACAAGCTTCTGACATTGTTGTGTTGCCACTATGTGCAGGGAAACATAATTAGTAATTATCTATCGATGACTGCAAGTTAATGAATTTGTAGGTGTCTCATCGATGATCAATACTTCCCAGCAAGCCGATTAGCCGGCAGTTTCAAGACTGACAGAGGAAGAAGACCGTATGAGCCAGATCAAAACGCTTACGACCGCCAGTGGCGCACCTGTCGCCGATAACCAGAATTCTCGCTCTGCCGGCCCCCGTGGCCCGCTGCTTCTCGACGATTTTCATCTGATCGAGAAGCTTGCCCATTTCAACCGTGAAAACATTCCTGAGCGCCGCGTGCACGCCAAGGGCTCGGGTGCTTACGGTACGTTTACCGTGACCCGTGATATCACTGAATACACCAGCGCCAAACTGTTTGAGGCCGTCGGTAAACAAACCCCGACGTTCCTGCGCTTCTCCACTGTAGGCGGTGAACGCGGCTCGGCTGATACCGAGCGTGATCCACGTGGTTTCGCCCTGAAGTTGTACACCGAAGAAGGCAACTGGGACATCGTTGGCAACAACACTCCGGTGTTCTTCATTCGTGACCCGCTGAAGTTTCCTGACTTTATCCACACCCAGAAGCGTCTGCCGCAGAGCAACCTGAAAAGCGCGCAAATGATGTGGGACTTCTGGTCGCATTCGCCTGAAGCGCTGCACCAAGTGACCATTCTGTTTTCGGATCGTGGGATTCCCGACGGCTATCGTCATATGCATGGCTTTGGCAGCCACACCTACAGCCTGATCAACGCTCGAGGTGAGCGTCACTGGGTGAAATGGCACTACAAGACCCAGCAAGGGATCAAGAACCTCGCGCCGGCCGAGGCTGCGCGTCTCGCGGGTACCGATCCGGATTACGCTCAGCGCGACCTGTTCGAGGCCATCGAGCGTGGTGACTTCCCGAAATGGCGCGTGTGTATTCAGATCATGACTGAGGCTCAGGCTGCAGCGCACTACGAGAACCCGTTCGACGTGACCAAGACCTGGTCGCAGAAGGAGTTCCCGCTGATCGAAGTCGGCGAACTGGAGCTGAACCGCAACCCGCTGAACTACTTCGCCGAAGTCGAGCAAGCCGCATTCGGTCCAAGCAATATGGTGCCAGGTGTTGGTCTGTCGCCGGATCGCATGCTGCAAGGTCGCGTATTCGCTTACGCCGATGCACACCGCTACCGCGTCGGCACCAACCACCAGCAATTGCCGGTGAATGCGCCGCGCAGCCCGGTCAATACCTACCAGCGCGACGGCTCGATGGCGTTCGGCAGCAACGGTGGTGCAGCGCCTAACTATGAGCCCAACAGCTACGTTGAATCACCGAAGCAGGCGCCGCGTTATGCTGAGCCTTCGTTGGCCTTGAGCGGTCCGGCAGATCGTTACGATCATCGCGAGGACAGCGATTACTACAGCCACGCCGGTGCGCTGTTCCGATTGATGAATGACGAACAGAAAGCGCTTCTGGTCAGCAACATCGCCGGCGCCATGAGCGGTGTTTCACCCGACGTGGTTGACCGTCAGTTGCAGCATTTCTTCAAAGCCGATCCGGCGTATGGAGAAGCAATCGCAAAGCTGCTCGACGTACAGCTTAACGAAGTCTAAACGAGAAGCAGAACCGCCTTCATTGAGGGCGGTTTTTGCGTTATTTAGCCAACTTTTCTCAGAACTTCTTCGCTTTTATTGCGCGAAACGGGTGACCTTCCGGTCAGCTTGGTTCAAACTACAGACTTTCAAGCAGGGAGATGTAGGGCGATGCAAGGCCACCCAGACGTTATCGATTACCTCAACACGTTGCTGACCGGCGAACTGGCCGCGCGTGACCAATATTTTGTGCACTCGCGGATGTATGAGGACTGGGGGTTCACCAAGCTCTACGAACGAATCAACCATGAGATGGAAGAAGAAGCCGGTCACGCCGACGCACTGATGCGCCGGATCCTGATGCTCGAAGGCACGCCGCGCATGCGCCCGGACGATCTCGACGTCGGTACCACCGTGCCGGAGATGCTCGAAGCCGATCTGCGTCTCGAGTACAAAGTTCGCGCCGCTCTGTGCAAAGGCATTGAGTTGTGCGAGCAGCACAAGGATTACGTCAGTCGCGAGATCCTGCGTGTTCAGCTCAACGACACCGAAGAAGATCACACCTACTGGCTGGAAAAGCAGTTGGGCCTGATCAAACTCATCGGTCTCGAGAATTACCTGCAATCGCATACCTGATTGCGCAGACACAAAAAAAGCCCCTGTCACTGTACAAGTGACAGGGGCTTTTTGATGCCCTCAGATCAGGCCCGATCGCGAATCAACAATGGCTTGAGGTAGTGACCGGTGTGTGATTGCTTCATCTCGGCCACTTCCTCCGGCGTGCCGGTGGCGATGATCTGCCCACCCTTGGAGCCGCCTTCCGGCCCCAGGTCCACCAGCCAGTCGGCGGTCTTGATCACGTCCAGGTTGTGTTCGATCACCACCACCGTGTTGCCGTGGTCGCGCAGGCGATGCAACACGTCGAGCAATTGCTGGATATCCGCGAAGTGCAGGCCGGTGGTCGGCTCGTCGAGGATATACAGGGTCTTGCCGGTGTCACGCTTGGACAGCTCGCGAGACAGCTTGACCCGCTGCGCTTCACCACCGGACAGCGTGGTCGCAGACTGCCCGAGCTTGATGTATGACAGCCCCACATCCATCAACGTCTGCAGCTTGCGCGCCAGCGCAGGCACCGCGTCGAAGAACTCCCGCGCCTCTTCGATAGTCATCTCGAGGGTTTCGTGGATGCTCTTGCCCTTGTATTTGATCTCAAGGGTTTCGCGGTTGTAGCGCTTGCTCTTGCACACATCGCACGGCACGTAGATGTCCGGCAGAAAGTGCATTTCGACCTTGATCAGACCATCGCCCTGACAAGCCTCGCAGCGCCCGCCCTTGACGTTGAACGAGAAACGCCCAGGGCCGTAACCACGGGAGCGTGACTCGGGCACGCCGGCAAACAATTCGCGGATGGGGGTGAACAGCCCGGTGTAGGTCGCCGGGTTGGAGCGCGGCGTGCGGCCGATCGGGCTCTGGTCGATATCGACGACCTTGTCGAGATGCTCCAGGCCCTTGATGCTGTCGTGCGCAGCCGCTTCCAGCGTAGTGGCACCGTTGAGTGCAGTAGCGCTCAACGGGAACAGCGTGTTGTTGATCAACGTGGATTTGCCGGAGCCGGAAACGCCGGTCACGCAGGTCAGCAGGCCGATCGGGATTTCCAGATCGACATTGCGCAGGTTGTTGCCGCGCGCGCCTTTGAGCGACAGCGTCAGCTTCTTGTTGCGCGGCGTGCGTTTGGCCGGTACTTCGATTTTCACCCGGCCCGACAGGTATTTACCGGTCAGCGAGTCCGGGTGCGCCATGACTTCGGCGGGCGTTCCTTCCGCCACGATCTGCCCGCCATGCACGCCGGCACCCGGGCCGATATCCACCACATAGTCGGCCAGGCGAATGGCGTCTTCATCGTGCTCGACCACAATCACCGTGTTGCCGATATCGCGCAGGTGCTTGAGGGTGCCGAGCAAGCGGTCGTTATCGCGCTGGTGCAGGCCAATGGACGGTTCGTCGAGGATGTACAGCACTCCCACCAGACCGGCGCCGATCTGGCTGGCCAGACGAATCCGCTGTGCCTCGCCGCCGGACAAAGTGTCAGCGCTGCGGTCGAGAGACAGATAGTCCAGGCCGACGTTGACCAGGAACTGCAGACGTTCGCGGATTTCCTTGAGGATCTTGTCGGCGATCTCGCCACGCCGCCCGGTCATTTTCAGCTCGCCGAAGTACTCGCAGGCATCGCCGATCGGCAGGTTGGTCACCGCCGGCAGGGTTTTCTCGCCGACCCAAACGTGCCGCGCTTCACGACGCAGACGGGTGCCACGGCAATCCGGGCAAGCCTGAGTGCTGAGAAACTTGGCCAGCTCTTCGCGGACGCTGGCCGATTCGGTTTCGCGGTAGCGGCGCTCAAGGTTCGGCACGATGCCTTCGAACGGGTGCGAACGTTTGACGATGTCGCCGCGGTCGTTGAGGTACTTGAAGTCGACATTCTGTGAGCCGCTGCCGTGCAGGATGTGCTTCTGCTGTTCGGCGGTCAGTTCGTTGAATGGCTTCTCCAGGCTGAACTTGTAGTGCGAGGCCAGTGAGCCGAGCATCTGGAAGTAATAGACGTTGCGCCGGTCCCAGCCGCGGATCGCGCCCTCGGCCAGGGTCAGTTCACCATTGACCAGGCGCTTGATGTCGAAGAACTGCTTCACGCCCAGACCATCGCAGGTCGGGCAGGCGCCGGCCGGGTTGTTGAAGGAGAACAGCTTCGGCTCAAGCTCGCTGATCGCGTGGCCGCAGATCGGGCAGGCAAAACGCGCGGAGAAGATCATCTCTTCGCCCGGCTCATCGTCCATCGGCGCTACCAAGGCAATGCCGTCCGCCAGCTTGAGAGCGGTTTCGAACGATTCGGCCAGGCGCTGCTGCAGGTCGGCACGGACCTTGAAACGGTCGACGATGACATCGATCGAGTGCTTCTTCTGTTTGTCCAGTTTCGGCAGCTCGTCGAGCTCGCAGATGCGGCCATTGACCCGCGCCCGAACGAAGCCTTGGGCGCGCAGCTCTTCGAAAACCGACAGGTGTTCACCTTTGCGTTCGCGAATAACCGGCGCCAGCAACATCAGCTTGCTGCCTTCCGGCTGCGCCAGCACCAGGTCAACCATCTGGCTGACGGTCTGCGCTTCCAGCGGAATGTCATGATCCGGGCAGCGTGGCGTACCGACGCGTGCATACAGCAAACGCAGGTAGTCGTAGATTTCGGTGATGGTGCCGACCGTGGAGCGCGGGTTGTGCGAGGTCGACTTCTGCTCGATGGAGATGGCCGGCGACAAACCTTCAATGGTGTCGACGTCGGGTTTTTCCATCATCGACAGGAACTGTCGGGCGTAGGCCGACAGGGATTCGACATAGCGGCGCTGACCTTCGGCGTACAGCGTGTCGAAGGCCAGGGACGACTTGCCGGATCCGGACAGGCCGGTGATGACGATCAGTTTGTCCCGTGGCAGGGTCAGGTCGATGTTCTTCAGGTTGTGGGTACGGGCCCCACGTATCAGGATCTTGTCCAAAGTGGCCTCGCTCGGCGGGCGTCGAAAACGTAGGAGTATACGGGCAAATACTGGATGGATGCACACTATCAAACGAAGGGTTTTTTGCCTTGCATGAAGAGAGTTTCATCTATACGCGTCATAGCGTCGCGATATACCCCGTCTTTCGATGGGACTGGTAGAATCGCCGCCGGTTCACACGAGGTTTTTCCATGCACGATCCCCACAGCGAACGCATGAGTGGCAGCGAGACCCGCGCAGCGAGCGGTCTGGCCCTGGTGTTCGCCTTCCGTATGCTTGGCATGTTCATGGTGTTGCCGGTCCTGGCGACCTACGGCATGGACCTGGCGGGAGCGACCCCGGCCCTGATCGGGCTGGCGATTGGCGCTTACGGCCTGACCCAGGCGATTTTCCAGATTCCGTTCGGGATCATTTCCGACCGCATCGGCCGGCGTCCGGTGATTTTCCTCGGGCTGGTGGTCTTCGCCCTCGGCAGTGTGCTGGCGGCTCAGGCCGATTCGATCTGGGGCGTGATTGCCGGACGCATCCTGCAGGGCGCCGGGGCGATTTCTGCGGCGGTGATGGCGTTGCTTTCCGACCTGACCCGTGAACAACACCGGACCAAAGCCATGGCCATGATTGGCATGACTATCGGTCTGTCGTTCGCCGTGGCGATGGTGGTCGGGCCGTTGTTGACCCGGGCCTTCGGCCTGTCCGGACTGTTTCTCGCCACCGGCGGCATGGCGCTGGTCGGCATCCTGATCATTATGTTCATGGTGCCGAAATCCACCGGGCCGCTGAGCCATCGTGAATCCGGCGTGGCGCGTCAGGCCTTGATGCCGACACTCAAGCATCCGGATCTGTTGCGCCTGGACCTCGGCATCTTTGTGTTACATGCCATGTTGATGTCCAGCTTCGTTGCCTTGCCGCTGGCACTGGTGGAAAAAGCCGGGTTGCCCAAGGAGCAGCACTGGTGGGTCTATCTCACCGCGCTGCTGATCTCTTTCTTCGCCATGATTCCGTTCATCATCTACGGCGAGAAGAAACGCAAAATGAAACGAATTTTGCTCGGCGCCGTCCTGACGCTGATGCTCACTGAGCTATTCTTCTGGCAGTTCGGTGACAGCTTGCGGGCGCTGGTGATCGGTACGGTGGTGTTCTTCACCGCGTTCAATCTGCTGGAGGCTTCGTTGCCGTCGCTGATCAGCAAGGTTTCACCGGCAGGCGGGAAGGGCACGGCGATGGGCGTGTATTCCACCAGTCAGTTCCTCGGTTCGGCACTCGGCGGGATACTCGGCGGCTGGCTGTTTCAGCATGGCGGTCTGTCGGTTGTCTTCCTCGGATGTGCCGGGCTGGCTGCCATCTGGCTGGCCTTTGCTGTTACCATGCGCGAACCTCCCTACGTGACGAGCCTGCGCTTGCCGTTGTCGCCCGAGGCGATCCGTGAAGCGGGTCTGGTCGAGCGCCTCAAGGCCCTCGTAGGGGTAACAGATGCAGTGATAGTTGCTGATGAAGCAGCTGTTTACATCAAACTGGACAAAGAATTAGTGGATCGCGACACCCTCGAACGCCTGGTGAACAGCCCGGCCGAGGCTGCTTGCGAAGCCTAGGAGAACGTTATGGCCCGTGGGGTTAACAAAGTCATATTGGTCGGCACTTGCGGCCAGGATCCCGAAGTTCGCTACCTGCCTAACGGTAACGCCGTGACCAACCTGAGTCTGGCAACCAGCGAACAGTGGACCGACAAGCAAACCGGTCAGAAGGTCGAGAAGACCGAGTGGCACCGTGTTTCGATGTTCGGCAAGGTTGCGGAAATCGCTGGCGAATACCTGCGTAAAGGTTCGCAGGTGTACATCGAAGGCAAGCTGCAGACCCGCGAGTGGGAAAAAGACGGTATCAAGCGTTACACCACTGAAATCGTGGTCGACATGCAAGGCACCATGCAACTGCTCGGCGGCCGTCCACAACAGGGCGACCAACAAGGCGGTGGCAACAACTACCAGCAGCAGGCGCCACGTCAACAGGCTCCGCGTCCGCAGCAATCGGCTCCGCAACAGCGTCCAGCCCCGGCTCCACAGCAGGCCGCACCGCAACCGGCTCCGGATTTCGACAGCTTCGATGACGACATTCCGTTCTGAAAAACAGCTATTTAATAAGTGACAACATATGAGGCGAAGCCATTGATTTGGCTTCGCTTTTTTATTGTTTACAGATTTTTTCGGAGTAAGAGCTACATTTGTTAAGCGTTCACCTCTTGAAGGTGTAAACAAATGACTCTGAACCCATATGCGGTAAAGACGATTGTCTTGAGCTCCGGGGAGCGTTTGCCTGTGCTAATTGCACTTGCTACCGGCGCCCCCTTATTTGAGCCGTCTATCTACGTGCTCAGCGAGATTCGGGCCACCAACAGAGCGAGCAATACGATTGACCAAGTCTTGAGGTCAATCATGGTATTGCAGCTATTCCTCCGCTCGAATCAGATTGATATTGAGCAGCGTATTCGAGAGGGAAGTGTTTTTGGTTTGAGCGAGCTGGACGAGCTTGTTCGGCACTGTAGGCGGCCTGTCGCGGATCAGCTGAAGTGCAATTCAATTTCTCCCTCCCATCAATTCGTTCGAAGAGGGGCTGTTGAAAGTGTCCGCTTTGTTCAACGGCAACTTGCACCAACTGAGGTGGCTGGCCATACCGCAGCGAACCGTATTCGAGTCATCAGGAACTATCTTGATTGGCTTGTAAAATACCGCATGGCTCGCTATCGCTTGGGTGCAGTTGAGGGCGAGGGACTTTGGAGTCAATGGACGTCTTGCAAGGATGCACTGGACGCGCGACTACCGCGCCATAAGGGACGGAATACCATTGGGCAACGAGAAGGACTTCAGCAAGACGTGGCAGAGAGACTCCTCAGCGTCACGTCGTCTGAATCGCCTGAGAACCCCTGGAAGGGGGCGGGCACGTGCATTCGAAACGCTCTCCTGATTCGTTGGCTCTACGAGCTTGGTCTTCGTCGTGGAGAAGTTTTGAACGTAAAGATTTCCGACATTAACTTCCAGTCGGAAGAACTGATTGTTGCCAGGCGAGCAGACGACCCGGAGGACCCCCGGAAGAACCAGCCATTGGTCAAGACGCGTGACCGAAAGATTCCGTTATCCCCAAGCCTATGCGGACTGACGCACGAATACATTACGAAAACACGTCGAAACACTGAAGGCGCAAGGCGCCACCCCTTTCTGTTCGTCGCCATGGGCACGGGGTCACCCCTATCGCTCAGTGCCGTGAATGCTATTTTTGCCGAACTTCGGGATGCCTTTAATGGCGAGTTCGATACCGTGACCCCACATGTGCTTCGCCACACATGGAACGACCGTTTCTCGGAAGTGATGGATAACACGAAGGTTTCCGAAGCGGAGGAAGCACGGATGCGCTCGTTTTTGATGGGCTGGTCGCCGAATTCGAAGACTTCTGAAAACTACACCCGGCGTCACGTCCGACTGAAAGCCCAGCAAGTGTCTTTAGAAATGCAGGCTAAACAAACAATCGAGAGGATAGACGATGACCGAAAAAGGTGAATTGGCCTCTCGATTGTTCGGCAGCCAGAGATTTCCGCCCATTGTGAAGACCCTAAGTGGAGCCGTCTTCGATCCAAGTGCGAGACGCTGGGCGTTTCACGATGGCCTCAGCCGAATATGCATGAACTTCGAAAGATTGCGTGAGTGTGCTACACAGGAGCTTGTAGAGGCTGCGAAACTCCCGCTGATTTGGTATGCCGAGAATACTAAGTCATCTACCCTTTCCGCTATATTTGAAGGTCTGAGGGTATTACTGGTATCGATGGCTGCTGTTCAGAGGCGGCCGGTAAACGTAATTGACGCACCGCTTCTAGCTTCTTATCGCGCGTCCTTGAACTCGGATTCCGAGTGGAAGTTAGGTGGGTTGAGTGCGTTCCTCAAGAAATGGAATAGTCTCCAAGTACCAGGCGTAACGGGTGACGCCGTTCGTTTCCTTAAGAGCATTCGCCTCAAAGGAAATCGGAAGGGGGCCGCAGTCCTGACCATGGATCCGCTGAAAGGGCCTCTCACGGATGTGGAGCGCTCTGCCGTGCAAACAGCACTAAACGACGCATATGCCGTTGGCAAGATGTCTCTCGAAGACTTTCTTTTGGTGTGGCTCTGCTTGCTCTTGGGGCAAAGGAATATTCAATACGCAATGTTAAAAGTTTGCGATGTAGTTGAGATCGAAAAATCCAATGGACAACATGAGTACGTACTTAGAATTCCGAGGGTTAAGCAAGCCAATGCCGAGGCGCGGCGGGTGCAATTCAAAGACCGCTTAATAACACCGAGCATAGGTAAACTTCTTGTTTCCTACGCAAACAGAGTCCTGGAAAAATTCAAGAAAAAAAGTGAGTTTTCGGATGCCCCGTCGCAAGCTCCTCTTTTTCCTAAAAGAAGGTCGATGAGTGGCGTTCGCCCGAGTTTTCACGAACACCCGTCACCCGAGGCAATCGGGAACAGAATCAAGTCAGTGTTCGATGCACTGCATGTGCGCTCTGAGCGAACAGGGGAGACAATTAAGGTTACATCGAAAAGACTTCGTCACACAGTAGCTACGTCCGCTGCACGTGAAGGGCACGGGGAGCTCATTATTGCTGAACTTCTCGACCACAGCGATACGCAGAACGTTGCTGTCTATGTCAAGGCTACGCCGGAAATTATTGAGCGAATTGATCGCGCTTTAGCGCTTCACATGGCCCCTCTAGCCCACGCGTTCACCGGCGTGATCATCAACGACGAGTCAATGGCAGTACGTGGTGATGATCCGAGGAGCCGAATCGTTGATCCCCGTTTTGACGAAAGAATGAAGCCGATGGGTAACTGCGGTCGTTGTGGCTCCTGCGATCTCATGGCTCCAATCGCGTGCTACACCTGCAAGAGTTTTCAAGCGTGGATTGATGGGCCTCACGAAGCAGTACTGGAGTATCTCCTTTCTGAACGTGATCGGTTGATGGCGGGAATGGATACTCGAATTGCAACCGTAAATGACCGAACGATTCTCGCCGTCGCCGAGGTGGTGAGACAAATTCGGGACGCGTGCGAGGAGAAGGGTGATGTCTGCTGACATGGTTCTATTCTCGCCCCAAGCCGAGATGAATGCTTCCACGAATCTAGCCGCGTTCGTCACTATGTGCAGGTCGCAGCTCACCATTTTCGGTGCTGACCTGCGTTTTGAGGACATGGCCTGGGACATAACCGACACCGTTCAACTGAAGGGCCAAGGGAAAAAGCGAGTTCGCGTCTGCTTCTCCACCCTTGAAACGGTGGACGAGACGAGACCCACTCAAATGGCTGAGCCGTTCGTGTCCTTTGCCAAGGCTTACGTCCGATACATGCAGGGTATGCGGCCGACGAAGAATCCTGCTTTTCGCGTCACTGCGCTGCGCGCCCTTGATGCAGCTTTTAGGAAGAGCGGTCACTTGGTCCCCGTTATGATAGATGGTGACACTTTCAATCGGGCTGCACGACTTATCGCTGAACGTTTGGCTGAGGCCACGGCCTATCGCGTTGGCTCTCAGCTTGAGTTGATCGCTCAGTTCATGTCGGAACACCGTCTGACATCTGTTCCGCTCTCATGGCGCAGCCCTATTAAGCGCCCGCTCGATTCGGTTCGTGTTGGACAGGAGTTTGACAAGCGCCGTACCGAAAAGATGCCATCTCCAGCGGCATTGGAAGCGCTATCTAAGTCGTTTCACATTGCGACCCAACCCCAAGACGTACTGTTTTCGTCGATTGGCGCCATTCTCTGCTCCGCTCCTGATCGCATCAATGAGGTGTTACTGCTTGCCGAGAATTGTGAGGTTCATGACAAAACGTCAGCCGGTAAGGATGCCTATGGCTTGCGGTGGCGACCCGCTAAAGGTGCGGAGCCAATGGTTAAGTGGATTATTCCCTCGATGGTTCCTGTTGTCGCTGAGGCTATCGCCAAGCTCAAGCGTTTGACGAAAGACGCCCGTCGTATCGCTCAATGGTACGAATTGAATCCTGAAAAGCTGTATCTACCACAGGATTTTGAGCACTTCAGGAGCAAAGAACTGCTGACAATGGATGAAGTACGTCAGGTGATTTTGCTGGAAGGCGGAGCGGATTCATTTGCGTGGCTATGGTGCTCCGCAAACCGTGTGGAACTAGTTAAAAATGAAAGTCGTGTATATGCGCGATTTGCTGATATCGAAACGGCCGCAATAGCACAACTTCCATCCGGCTTTCCGATGCTAAACGCGGAAATGGGACTCAAATATTCGGAGGCACTCATCGTAGTGCGGCGTAATGAGCTGCACTCTGTAAGAGGCACATTCGGTTGTGTCATTGAACCAGTCAGCATCGGTCAGGTGAATACGGCACTCGGTGCCAGAAGTGATCGTGGCTTTGAGTCGATGTTTGACCGTCTCGGCTTCACTGAGCCAGACGGCAGTCAAATTCGAGTGTCTACCCATCAATTTCGTCACTACCTGAACACGCTGGCGCAAGTAGGGGGCATGAGTCAGTTGGACATTGCGAAGTGGTCGGGGCGCTTGGATGTCCGTCAGAACCAGGTTTATGACCATGTGAGCGCAGATCAAATGGTGGCGAAAATTCGCGAGTCCATTGGCGACCAGACCCACATGTTCGGCCCTCTCGAAAAGTTGCCGAAGAATATTCCGATTTCACGAGATGAGTTTGCACGGCTTAAGATTCCGACAGCCCATACGACTGACTTTGGTTTCTGCATCCATGACTACACGATGATGCCATGCGAGCGGCACGCCGACTGCATCAACTGCAATGAGCATGTCTGCGTGAAGGGCGATGAAGGTAAGACCATGAGGGTGAGGCGTCGGTTAGAGGATGCGCAGCAATTGCTAGTGCGTGCTGAAGCGGCAACGGCGCAGGGATACTATGGCGCTGACCGCTGGATGGAGCACCACAAGAAGACAGTTCTGCGGTTAACCCAGCTTACAGATATTTTCGATAACCCCGCAGTTGCGATCGGCTCTGTTATTCAGCTGGCGGATGTTCCAGGCGTTTCTTGGGGGAGTGAGCAAGCGCTGGAGGATCGAGCTGCATTGGATGGTCATTCGATACTGAAGCGCTTGGTGCCACCCAACGTTCGCCGATTGAGTCGGAGCGAGAATGACTAAGCGACGGGCAAGAAACCTCGATGATCTGGCCATCGAACGCATCGTGGGTGTGTTGGATGGATGGTCAGGCAAGCTTTCTTGGGATCTACTCAGTGACGCGATTGAGAAGCGTCTGGGCGTTCGTTACACGCGCCAGGCACTCGACAAGCATGCTCGTATTAAATCCGCATACCAGGTTAACAAGACGCGCCTTAACAAAGTGTCTAGTCCGGAGCGCCATCAAAAAATATCTGCTGTAGAGGTTGGAGCGCTTACAGAGCGTCTTAATCGCTTAGAGGCTGAGAACGGTCGCCTGAAGGTGGAGAACGACAGTCTGCTCGAGCAGTTCGTGACGTGGGCCTATAACGCATATTTGAAAGGGTTGACGAAAGAATACCTGAATACCCCCCTGCCGCGGGTGGATAGAGAATTGACTAAGGTTGCCTCGCGTAAAGACGTTCGTAGGGGCGATAAGGGCTAAGTCAGAGCCTGCCAAGTTCTTCCTGGACACGCTCGAAAAGTTGCTCGATGGTCATCGAGCCGTCCCGCAGTAAGTAACTGTGGACAAGGATCGACACTGGGTGCACCTCCATGACAGATGCAATTTCGTCGAGCTTGTCGATCGTTGGGCTTTTGAGGCCCCGTTCCAGAGTGCTGAGATAGGTTCGACTGCTTACGTTCGAAAAATCCTCCTGAGTCAATCCTTTGTGGGTTCTTAGCTGTTTTAGCGCTTGGCCGAAGGCCTTTTTCAGTTCCATTTTGCCAATCTCGCAAAAGGAACGATAAGGCCCTTGCGAGCTCTTTAGGGCTACAATCTATAGTGTTCATCGGATGAGGCTTGTCATGTTTAGAACTCACCCCCAGGCGGAGATCGCTGGCGCGATAGCGCTGGGTAATGGCTCGCGCTCGTGGCGGTGCGTTGAGCATGCTCTCCATGCTCCATGGCTATATGTTTGCTGCGCTGAGCAGCAGGGCGGCATATCCATACGCAGCATGCTATTGGTGTCCGAAATTCCTTTGTTTGAAAGCATACTGCAGCAGCAAACAAGCCCTTCGAGGGTTAAAAGTGTGCAACTGGTTAGCCCAAGCTATATGAACCAAGGTAGCGGATGGCTGATGGAAGACCTCATTGAGTTGATTGAGATCCTGGGCCCGAATGACGAACACCAGGCCTACGTATACAAACTGGATAACGGTAGCAGCTATCAAGAAGGGTATGTAAAGTCGGAGGAGAGGCATAGCCAGCGCGTCATCTTCTCTTCAGGGTAAAGGCGCGACTGAGGTGGTTTCGGTCGGAGGCAAAACGGTGAACATAGAAACAAAATATGAATCTTCTTTTGTCGCCTTGCTGTTGACTGTCTGTTTGCAAAACCCCAGTCAGATCCGCGTCGACTCACTGGCCGATCTTGCGAAGCAGGTTTGGTATGGAGAGATTGACTTGGCTCCTCCGCTTCAGCACGTGCTAGCAAGCACGCAACGAAATGCTGAGGAACAGCGGCGTGTGTTGTATCTGATAGATAGGCTAATTCGATTTCCCTGTATTCGGAGATCAAGAGCAATGCGGTTGAAGGGGATTTTGGAACAGTGGGCCCAGCTCAAGCCCTTGCATCCTTCTGATGATGCCGCACGGCTTTTTGCAGAACACAAGCTGGACAAAAGGGCTTTTGAATGGGGGTTAGAGGAAGGGGTCTCGCTTCAAATGAAAGAGGTCTTGAAATATCAAACTCGCCACTACGCTGCCTCCTTGGGGGTAACGACAGGTTACTCAGAGCAATGAGCTAACTTCGCGTGATTACTTGGCTCTTGGGCGCTGGTGGCACACGGCTAGCCTATCAGCCCTGGGCAAGCCTATGAACTGACCTCATCAATGAAATGTCGACTGCGCTTATTCTCTGGACCGGTAGGAGAAGGTGAGCTAGGCGCTTCTGCAAATTATCGCCCCCATGTATAAATGATCGGCAAAGCGACGAGAAAGTAACGGATCTAGCTAGGTCGATAGGCGTCGCTCTCGGCCCATGGGCTTGAGATCGATTGTGTTTCGACAGCCGCTACCTCAAGAATCGAATCACTGACAAGGACGTGGATATGCAGCTCACGCGCGTTGCTATACGCAATTTCCGCAACTTTAAGGATCTTGATGTCCCCCTCAGCGGCAACCTCGTTGTCGTGGGCGAAAACCGTGTCGGCAAGAGTAATCTGCTCTACGCCCTGAGGCTGATTTTCGATCCCGGTCTCCCAGACAGTGCTCGCCAGCTTGGGCAAGGTGATTTTTGGGACGGGCTCGGTGAGCCTCTAGAGGACGAAAAAATCACAGTCTTCGTGGAGATTACGGGCTTTGAACAGGACGTCGATTTACTCGCCGTTCTGACAGACTTTCGTTTAAACGATGATCCGGACACCGTGCGCCTCACCTATGAGCTCAGGCCAATTCCAACTTTAGGTCGTTTCCCAGCCTCTGACGAAGATTACGAGTTCATCTGTTACGGCGGGGAGGTAGAACGGAAACGGTTCGGCCATGATGTTCGCCGGCGTATTTCGATGGACGTGCTGCCAGCATTGAGAGATGCGGAAGGCGATCTAGCAATGTGGCGGCGTTCTCCGCTGCGCCCCCTGATCGAACGAGCTTTCGCGGAGGTGGGGCGTGACGAGCTCACCGAGGTGCAGGCGACGATTCGGGCAGCTACCAATGGATTAACCGCGTTTGACTCCGTTCAAGCGCTTGAGCAAAACCTGAGCTCGATGTATGCGTCAATGAGCGGACCTAAACAGGATATCGAACCCCGCTTGGGCTTTAGCACCATAGACATTACGCGCCTCTATCGAAACGTAAAGTTGCTCATCGATGGCGGTTTGCGAACCATCAGCGAAGCTAGCCTTGGCTCGGCTAACGTGCTGTTCCTGAGCCTCAAAACGCTCGAGCTGCAGCAGTTGATGAATGAAAATCGCCGTGATCACTCCCTGCTTGCCATTGAAGAACCGGAAGCACATCTGCACCCCCACCTTCAGCGATCCGTATATCGGCACCTTTTCGAGGAGCTCGGAGGCGAAGGCAATGAAGATCGGCTGTCGATCTTGTTAACAACGCATTCACCCCACATAACGAGCGTCGCGCCACTTCGCTCGATCCTGTTGTTGCGCGAAACCCCGCATAACGGAACCGTGGGACGTTCGTCGGCCGCCATAAATCTGAGTGACAAAGAGGAGGAGGATCTCACCCGATACCTGGACGTTACCCGAGCAGAGATGCTATTCGCCCGAGGAATTATTTTGGTGGAAGGCGACGCTGAAAAATTCCTGCTGCCAGTTTTTGCCAAATCCCTTGGGCATGATCTTGATCATCTCGGAATCACGATTTGCTCGGTTGCGGGCACCAATTTCCAGCCCTACGTAAAATTTTTAACTGCGCTTGAGATCCCATTTTCAGTAATAACTGACTGGGATCCGAGAGGTGGGAAGAACCCCCTTGGCTTCAATCGAGCGCTTGAACTGGTGAGGACCATATTACGCATTCGCAGCGGTAGAGAGCCCAATCGCATAATCGCCGGGCTTAAGGCCTTGAGCTATGGGGATTTTGAGATCCAGTGCGACGGATACGGAGTGTTCACGAACATCGATACCCTTGAGGTTGATCTGTTCGACGACGATTTCGTTGCCCCTATCCTCGCCACTTTGCGCGACCAGTCCCTAAGTGTTGAACGTTCGACGTGGGTCGATGATTGGGAACAGGATCCAAAAACACTCGATATTGAGAACTATCTCAAGCTTATTGAGGCGGTTGGCAAGGGCAGGTTTGCTCAGCGATTAGCCTCTCGCATCAGCGGATTAGCGCCACCACGTTACATAGAATCGGCGATCGAATACGTGGTGCAACGTGTCTGATCGCACAGCATATCTAAGTGCTGCCGAAGGGCTTCGTGCTAACCCTGGACAATGGGCTGCTTATGAGTCTCGTGGCCATTGCGTTGTCCTTGCAGGGCCAGGAAGCGGGAAGACAAAAACGCTCACTACCAAGATGGCTCGACTGCTTGCTGAGGATGTTGCAGAACCACGCGGAATTGCCTGCATTACATTCAACAACGAATGTGCCCGGGAACTCGAAAATCGCCTGAGCGATCTTGGGGTTGAGGCAGGCGGTAGGGTATTCATCGGGACTGTGCACTCATTTTCGCTGACCCAAATTATCCTCCCGTACGCGAAAGTCGCCAAGCTGGGGCTGCCGGATGAATTTACTGTCGCAGCTAAGAGCGAGCGTGCTCAAGCGCTGCGCATCGCTCTAGAGGCAATTGGCGAAAACCCTGAATCGTTAGGGGCCTGGGAGTTTCGCATGAACGACTACCGGCGAAAAATACTTGATCGCAATAGTCGTGACTGGCTGGAAATGGATCCTGGCCTTGCGCGCTTGGCAGAGGCGTATGAAGAACAATTGCGCGTCATGCACTTGATCGACTATGACGATATGCCGCTCCTGGCTTTGAAAGCGCTTCGCGAAAATGAATGGTTACGAAGTGCTCTTCTGGCAAAGTATCCGGTGCTCATCATTGATGAATACCAAGACTTGGGTAGTGCGCTCCATCGCATGGTGCTCGGCTTGTGCTTCACCGCAGGATTGCGGTTATTCGCGGTAGGAGATCCAGATCAGTCCATCTATGGTTTCAATGGAGCAAGGCCGGATTTGCTTCGTCGGCTTTCCGAGCGACCCGGTGTCGAAACAGTCCGTTTACGACTTAATTATCGCTGTGCGACGCGGATTGTAGCTGCATCAGGGACTATCCTCGGGGAGGCGCGCGATTATGAAGCTGTGTCGGGCGCACCGCCTGGAGAGGTGTATTTTCACCCTCTATGGGGCAGGTACGAACACCAAGCCACGACGCTCATCAACGAACTTATTCCGCAAGCGCTGGCCAGGCATCCTCAGCTTCGACTAGGGGATGTGGCCATTCTCTACCCGGCAGCATGGCTCGGGGACACTTTGATTCCCGCAATTCAGCAAGCAGGTTTACCGTATATACGAACGGATAATAACGCTCTCTATCCTCGCTCGAGTCGGCTGATGCAGTGGTTGGAGCAATGCGCCAAATGGTGCTGCGGAGGATGGCACGCTGGTACCCCGCTCTTCTCGCGGCTCGCAAGCGACGGACGGCGTCTTTTTTCAGAGATCATCCAGTCGGATGAGCAGACCACAGACTTTCACCGACAGCTGATCAGCAAGTTATGGGCAACTCGGGACGAGACGACATCTCTGCTGCAATGGCTTGTTGACCTTCGTACCCATCTACTTGCGCCCTTGGGCGGGAAATGCTCCGAGCTGAGAGACGAATTGACGACATTGGCGCAATTCATCGATCGCATCTCGCCTGGCGGCGATAGCCATGGCATGTGTCTTGGTGATTTGGCTGGCCAAGGCGAAGGGCCAGGCAGCCTGAACTTATCTTCGCTCCATAGCGCAAAGGGGCGCGAATTCGCCTTGGTTTTTATGTTTGGAATCGACGTTGGAAGGCTTCCGCGCGCTGGCGACATGGAGCGAGAACTGGCAGAAGCACGCCGGCTTTTTTACGTAGGGCTCACGCGTGCCAAGACCGAGATCCATCTGGTCCACACTAATGGGCGTGCCTCTGAATTTGTTAGAGAGCTGCAACAACGCATTGAAGCTGGCACCTGAGAATGTAAAAGGTTCGCTGCCGCATGGTGATCTGCTTGAGAGGGTAAAAATGCGGTCCACTTAAATAGGCGAGCACCATCGCCCATACTTGGGACCAGGTAGGTGACTTCGCCGGACGTTTACATTGTGCCGATCTCTGACTCATAAGAATTGTTTGGGGGCGCCGACTTTTAACAATGCAAACCTGCGTCGCTTCGCGACGACTGCCTGTCTGTACAAACGAACTCGGAACAAATGTTCACATGATGGTGGAATGAGTGTCCAAGTGGCGTGGAATCCGCATGCCTCACTATACTTTTGGTGGCTAGTAGCCATAAACTCGGATCCGACTACCCATCTTGTGCAAGGAGGTCCCATGGCTAGAAAGGTTTTCTTCAGCTTTCACTATGCTCGCGACGTTCGGCGGGTGGTTCAGATTCGTAGCTCTTGGGTAGTGCGACCTGGCGGTGAGGCACAGCCGTTTTATGACAAAGCCGAGTTCGAAAAAGCCAAGGTCCGGTCTGGTGGCATCGAAAAGTGGATCGAAAATCAGCTCAGCGGGACTTCGGTAACCGTCGTCTTATTTGGGGCTGAAACCTATGCTCGCGAATGGGTAATCCATGAAATCAAACGCAGTTATCAGCTAGGTAAAGGAATACTGGCGATCGATATTCATAATGTTCGAGATCCCCAGTTAGGTAGTGATGTAAAAGGTCGCAATCCGCTGGATGGGCTGTCAGTGAATATCGGCGGCAGAAACACGCCTTTGTCCTCAATTTATAAAACCTATGACTGGGTTCATGACAATGGGTACCAGAATATGCCCGCATGGATTGAGGCCGCAGCCAAAGCAGCAGGGCGTTGAACAGCGTGAGCATCTATGAGCTTGCAATTCTAGGTTGCATATCACCGGAAGATCGAAAAACCTTAACTCACACTATCCATTCTATGGTTAGCGAGTTTGGCCTCGCCTTAGGGACTGAGCTGATCATTCATGACGGAGTCAGCTTCTCTGAGCGCAATATAAAGGCCGCCACTGCAGTGGCTTATTTCGGTGGAAACCAAGATTTAGACCATGAGCCTGCCAGCGATGCAATCACGAACAGTCTGCCGATCATCCCGACGATTGCTGGTGGGCAGGATTTCCTTACACTCATCCCTGAGTTTCTGCATCAGTGCAACGGCTTATACCGCCGGGCCGACGACCCTGGCATGGTTGATCTGGCAACAAGCCTGCTCGAGTGCGTAGGCCTCTTGAGGCGTCAGCGCCGCATTTTTATCAGCTACAGACGAACTGAATCCAGAATCGCAGCATTAGACTTGCATGACTCACTCATCGCTCGGGGCTTTGATGTTTTCCTTGACACTCATGACATACGACCAGGGGAACCCTTTCAGGAAGTACTGTGGCATCGACTGTGTGATTCCGATGTGCTCGTCATGCTCGACACGCCAAATTACTTTGAAAGCAAGTGGACTCGTAATGAGCTCGGTCGAGCCAGAGCTAAAGAAATCCACATATTCAGAATCCTATGGCCAGGACATGTATCCAACCGCCAGCTGAATCTTTCCGAAACTATACAGCTCGTACCTAATGATCTTATGCACGGATCGATTGTGCCGGCCAAGGCAGACGAAATCGCACTCGGAATCGAGCGGCTCCGTAGCAGAAGCATTGCGGCTAGATTCATGTCCATGACAGGACGGTTCAGGTCTGCCGTCGAACAGGTTGGCGGAACTGTTCAAGGTGTCGGTGCACACCGTGCTATTTCTGTTGTCCTTGAGGCGGGCGAAAGAATTTGGGCTTACCCGATTACTGGAATCCCGACTGCCGAAACGCTCCATGATATAGCCGAAAAAGCACGCAGAGCCGACGTGCGCGGTGTGCCAGTCTTGGTGTATGACGACGTTGGCATTAGGGATACATGGGTCGCTCACTTAAAGTGGTTAGACGACAATATTCGCACGGTTCGATCAATCAAGATGAACAGAGCTGCGTGGGATCTGGGGGGGTGGGAGGAAAAATGAAAAACGCAATCTTCCTTTCCGCAAGCATACCTGATCCGCTCAGGTCGCCAGAATATGCAGCGACGGCTGATTCAGTCGCGATCGTTGCAGCGGTCACTGCTCTCATTCATGTGACCCTCGGAAGAAGACCTTTAGTGTGGGGCGGCCATCCTGCAATCACTCCCATGATCTTCGTTGCGGCAGAAAGCCTAGGCGTTGAATATGGCGACTGGGTTAAGCTTTATCAGTCCAATCATTTTGTAGACGAATTCCCGGAAGACAACGAAAAGTTCAACAATGTTGTTTACGTTCCCGCCAAGGAAAACTTGCAGCAAAGTCTCCTGCACATGCGGGAGCAGATGTTTGCTCGGGAGAGTTACTCTGCAGCGGTTTTCATTGGAGGTATGGAAGGAATTGTTGATGAGTTTGACCTTTTTAGCAAATACCATCCAAAGGCGAAGATTATTCCTATTGCCTCATCCGGTGGAGCAGCACGAAAAGTAGCTGAGCGCCTGCCCCGTGAACAACTCAACCAGGACCTGGCACTAGATCTTGACTATGTTGCCTTGCTTCATCGTCATCTTGATATCTCTAACAAAGAGAAACGGTATCGAAACATAAAAGATCAGCCGCGCCATCTAGAGAGGAGAATGTGGCGTAAGTCTGATCCTCGTCGAGATCCAGAGCCGGGTCCAGGAATGGGATAAATACATGTTCATTTTCGAAAAGGACATTCGCTCGCGTGCGCATCGCCGCACTCGGAAAGAGGGGGTTGAGGCTTCAGGCATTCTATCGCGCGTAAGTCAAACGCCTCAGCCGCACTACGACATATTCCTTTCACAAACCATCAGAGATGCTGAGTTAGTTCTTGGAGTTTATGATCTGCTCACCGAGCTTGGGTATAAGGTTTTCTGTGATTGGATTCAAAACCCAATGAATGACCGAAGCCAGGTTTCCCCTGCCAACGCAAAATATATTAGAGCAATAATGACGGTCAGTGACTCAATGCTCTTCCTGGACACAGAAGGAGCCGATCAGTCGCTATGGATGTGCTGGGAGCTTGGATGGTTCGACGGACGGAAAGGCCCTGTTGCTGTTCTTCCGATACTTCAAGACGGTAAGGAATACTATCGTGGTCGGGAGTTCTTGGGTCTTTATCCTTATGTTGAACTTGACGACGAAGGGCATCTGAAAATTGTGCGTCCGGTCGTTTCTTCGCCGAATGGTACTTATATCATTGAGGCGCCGAATTACAGAAGCTATAAAAACTGGGTCAGAAACTCTCCGGATTTTGTACGGCCAAGAACCCCTGGATTTTAACTCTAAATAAGCGTCAGCTATTTTTTAGAATGCGAGTAATGGTATTATGGATCGTGGTTATGTACTCCGCTTTGATGAAGGTTATGCAATTGACGAAGAAGAAGTTTCTAGCAGCCTCAGTCTTAACAAGAAAAGAGTGATCGAACTGGCCGACTATCTTGTTGACTCAGTGACGATCGATGCCAAAAAAGTAATCGATCTCTTATTTCCCGAGGTTAATGCCGATGTTTTTATTTCGCATTCGCACAAGGATGTTAGTCTAGCTACACAGCTCGCCATTGACATATCAAATACAAAAGGCATGGGTGTGTTCGTTGACTCTTGTGTTTGGGGTAGCTCATCGAAACTTTTAAAAATTATCAACGATCGATTCTGCAAGATACCTGGCAGCTCGAACTATGATTATGAAAAAGTCATGCGCACATCTTCACATGTTAACATGATTTTGACCACCGCCTTGCAGCGTATGATGGACTCTGCATCCAACTTCATATTTCTTGATTCTGAAAGCTCACTGATACAAGGTAAGTTTTGGGAAGATGAAGTGCGGACTGACTCCGCATGGATCCATATGGAGTTGAAATTCAGTGAGCTACTCAGCGATAGAAGATTCGTGACGCGGGCTGCGTTCGAAAGTATGGATGACCTCTCGTTCGCACATCCTGCCCCCACTGAGCATCTTGAGAAAGTATCAGCAGCACGCTTTTATCGCTGGCTCTTAGGTGAGTCATCTGTGCTTTGATCAAAGGCTCTTCCAGAGAGCTTGGCAATTTTGCCCGAGAGCCCGCAGTTCAGCCTCATGGGTGAGACTTCAAAGCACCAGAGGCTTCTCGGAGGGGGCCAAATATTTTCTGCCCGTATCTTTCTTCAGGTCGTTAATGTAGCTGGACAAGGCGCTCAGCACGGACGCGCGCTCAGCTGCCACTGATCTTCCGAATGCAAGGTTGAGCGCCTTGTCGACGTCTGCGCGTGCGCGCACCTTCATCGATACTTGGTCGAAATCTTCGCTATCCAGAATTATTAGCAGTGCTTCTTCCAAACAGATGAAACGAACCCATAGCATGTCGAGCAGTGGCTCCCCGTCAATCTTCGACAAAGCAACGAAGGCTCGTTTGTCACCACTTATCATCTGGGCATCGTTGTGTTGTACCAGCGCGGCAAAAAGCACTGCCTCTCCGGAGTCAATGTCGGGCCTGTCCAGTACCAGCAACCTGTTTGAATACTCAATCTGGACCTCGACGGTTTTGGCTTGCTGGACGAGGTCCAGCGCCTGGGCAAATGCCTCCTCTGATCCCAGCTTCTTGATGGCGGCTTGGCGGTCTGCGAGGCGCAGCTGAAATCTCAATTGCGGAAGGACTGCAAAGTTCTGGAAGGAACACTGCAGAGCCCTGGTGAGCTCGGAGAGGAGCTGGTACTGGCAGAGCTTTCGGGCGGCATCACTGTCGAGCAGGACCAAAGCTGTCATTCATTGAACCCTTGAATCGCCAGCAGGTACTCCTGGTTCTCCACGCTTAACGCATTCAAGTCGACGCCATTACGAAAATGTTCGGCCAGTACGTCGATTGCACTAGCTTGCGAGGGGCTATAGTCCAGTGCTTGGCTCGCTCGTGCCCAATCGTTGTGTTCCTTCCCGTATGAAAGAATCAGGTGGCCCGGGTCGATTCCCAGCTCGCGCCCTAGTACGACGGATTTCGCCGCTATCGCTGCTGCGGAGCCAAGCCGACCCATCGCCGCGACTGGGTTCGGGTGGCCGCTGCGAATCAGCGATAGAGCAAACCCATCTGCTTCCCGCTCCTCGACATCCTTGCGCTGATTCTCGAAGTCGACGAGGGTGTCCCTCACGCCTGAGATGTCTTCATCGATTATGATGCCGTCTGCACCGATATGCTCATGGACGATATGGCCCAGTTCATGCGCAAGCACAAAAAGCTGCCGAGCGTGTTCGGCATGGTTATAGCCTAGAACGATAGCGGGCCTCCCCGCCACGCTCAAGGCCATGCCTGTCATGCGCTTACTTGCGCGCGGTAACTCCTTGAGGAACAGCACTGGGATCCCGTGCGCCCAGCACAGCTTCAAAATACCCTCGAAATCCACATAATCCTTGTCATTCGCGGCAAGGATCTCCTCCCGCAAGATTTTTGGGTCGCGCGTCAGTGGTGTGTAAGGCGGGCTTGTGCAAAACAACGCCAGCTTGGCGATAGCGACGCCTAGTCCGGCTGCTACGACAAGCTCGGCTTCTTTAGTGTCCCGGCGGCGCTTGAATCGCGTGTTACGCGGGTCAGTTTGGATCTGCAAATCCCCATTCGGTCCAAAGCTGGCATCCAAGCCCAGTCGCTGTTTGAGGATCAGTGCGAACTGAAGAGCGCCAGCGCTGGTCTTGAACAGGCTGTTGTCCCACCATTCGGGCAAGAGTTTTTCGATATAGGAGCGAGGGTATCCAACAGCCTTGAGGCTGCTGAATGCAGACTTCACAGTGACCGGGGTCGACTCTTCATCCATGGCTCCTCCTTTCGCTAACTGCAGCGGCCGATATTTTCACAAGCAGGCCTTGCGATGTGCAAATAGCAATTCGGCCAGGCGCCTCGCGTGTATTTCGGAACCATCCCATACCAAGCCCAATGCTTCCATGAGAATCGACGAGTCGCGAGGATCAGCGTGCTCGATATATACCGAAATATTTGCATAATTGCATAGCTCCCTCAGCGTTTCAGTGACGCGCTTTGGTTGACCAAACAAATTTCTGTAGATCTGAGATTGGTTTATTCCTGTTGCCTTGGCGATACTTAGGCTCGTAGTAAGACCGCTTCGCCCGAAAAACTGGCGAAGTTCGTTCTTAAGCTGGCTAGGTGGCTTTATGCATTTCATGTTAAATTAATAGCATAATTGCATAATCACGTAAAGTGACTTATCATTAAGGCAGATCCAGTTCGTTGGATTACACTTGTGAGCTGTCCGGCAGGGACTAATTTGCAATCAGGGCAAGATGATGCGTGAGGCGCAGATCAAAAGAGCGTTGGCCCAGCACCTGGACGGTGCTCATGGTGACGTCTCTACTTTGCTCCTTGAGGAGCTCAAGCTGAGCAACGGCGAGATTCGAGCTGATGTCGTCGACGTTCACGACATGCACTGCTACGAGATCAAGAGCGAAGGCGATTCGCTCAAGCGGTTACTGGGGCAGGGCTCCCGTTACGCGCGCGTTTTTGACCATGTGACCTTGGTTACGACGGAGCGACACCTGAAGAAGGCTATGCCTATATTGCCGCAATGGTGGGGCATCTTACTCGTCCCTGAGCATGAAGAGGCAGGGTTCAAGCAGGTGCGTGCGGCCAAGCCTAACAAGCGACAAGAGGCAGAGGTTCTGGCCACGCTACTTAAACGAGAAGAGTGCCTTCAGGTGCTCGAAAGCATCGGATTCGTCAAAGGGCTGAAGAGCAAGAGCCTGTACGTTCTGCAAGCTCGTTTGGCCGAGATCTACGACGTTGATGAGCTCAGAGGGGTAGTGCGGCAGTGCCTATTCAAGCGCGGAGGTGCACCCGCTGAGGCGCCTCAGGACTTGTTCAGTATTGCTTCTTGATCACGATGGCGATGTGGTGAATCCACCCTTCGAGGATGTGATACCAACTTGACCGTTTCTTGTGATCTGGAACTTTGGGATCCGCGCGATCAGCAATAATTCGATCTCCAAGGGAGAATGTTGCTCCCTCGAAATCTGCTGCATACGTGTTCACCAGAATGGTGGACAGGTCGATAGAGTCCTGCTTCTGTTTTCCATCCGCACGTAGAATCAGCCAATCGCCGTTTCGGGTGTAGCGAAGCGTCGCCTTCTTGCCTATTTTCTTCCGGATCTCTTCCGTCCAACTCGGTGCAAGGATCCCATAGTCTGAATAGCCTAGTAGCAAGTCCGGCCCGGCAGCCTTCAGCGCATTCCAAAGTATCCAGTCGTGCCGTTTGAACTCACCCTTTGAAGCTACATGAGTGACGTCAGCTGGGTAGGCTCCCGATGCCAGGTGAACTGTTTCATAGCCACACCCTTTCATGTCTCGCAGGGCTGCCACGAAAGAGATGATCTCTTGCTGACTCCAACCAGATGGACTTGCTCCTAAATCAACGAGCAAGCGTAAGGTGACGTTAAAGTCCTTCAGGGTTTTGGCAGCTACATCAGCCAACTGAACATGCTCTGCACCAACGGCTAGGCCTTCGACACGAAGTCGGATGACCACCGCCTCAAGATTGGCCAGCCGCTCTACGAATTGGCGGTTGAGCTCCACCGCATCACGTGAGTCGACCACCGGAATGATGGGATACCCTTTCTCGCTGATCAGCACCAAGAAGGCTTCGAACTCCTGTAGACGGTGTTTCGTCAGCCGCCCGGTGGGGTCGGCATAGTCAACAAGGGCGGAACCTTCCCAAGAGTGGTGCAGCTGAGCAAGGAACAGCGCGTGCTGAGTTACACCTCTGACCTCGATGCAGGGCCAGAAGGAATCAACCAGCTCCTCATCGATCTCGTCGAGTGCTCGGCGCTCGGCCGGCTGCCATTTAATAATTGGGATGTATGGGGGGTAGTCGGGATGGCGGAATGTCATATTCCCCTCCTTGGGATTTGAATATGTGCATTGTGCCATCATATGTCGGAAAGATTTCCAAAAAAAGCGCGACCAGTCTAAGCGCGCTCAGGACTGCTGTTTGTGGTCATGCGGTTTGAGCATTTGCATCA
The DNA here is from genome assembly GCF_000828175.1 of Pseudomonas sp. W15Feb9B. NCBI lineage: Bacteria > Pseudomonadati > Pseudomonadota > Gammaproteobacteria > Pseudomonadales > Pseudomonadaceae > Pseudomonas > Pseudomonas sp. W15Feb9B. Next base: position 39,969 of record NZ_JTKF01000062.1, read on the forward strand.
GCAGGAGGTCTTTCGCTGCCTCTTTCAGCAATTTGCTGTCATCACCCAGTTTTATCTCGCAAAGGTACGGGTGACTCGGTGCGCCAGGTTGCAGCGGACGCGACGGGAACGGGTTGTGGTAAGTAGCGCAACTCGTGGATACGGGGTGGTGAGAGCAAAAATATTGTGGTGGTCAAATCGATCGTATGCTCTTCCCTATTCTCAAGACGGGCTGACCCGTAGGGATCTCTTTCCCGACTCTCGGTTGATCAAAAGGCTTGGCGTTTTCTTCTCATTAATTTCAGAAACCTACAGCTGAAGCCTTAGATGGCCAAAGTAGCGGAGGCGTCGTGCATTTTTACCAGGATCAGATACCCGCTGGCCCGCTCAACGAGCGTACCCACAGAGGCCTGAGCTTCGTAGGCCTGACTGATCGATTTCGGCGAAGCTTGCGGCTGATCGTGTACGGACTACGCCCCAGCATCCGAGCTGTTTCGCGCTGGCTGATATTTTGGTACTACCCGACTTGAATCGTCGCGCGCATCTTCGATGCTGAGCTCGGTATGTGACATCGCGGCACCTTGCCGGAGGGTAAGGTGTTGCACTCAGTTTTCGCGGCCGCCATTTAAGCGAACGTGTTGAAATCGTCTGATTTATTGGCAAAAGGCTGTCGAGAAATGGTAGGTGTCGTGTTTAGACCCTAGGGAGGAATGGCTTTCAACAGCAAGGGATTTTGGTAACAATTGTCAGTGCCGGTCTTGTTGCACAGATGCTCCGGGCTCATGCTGACAGGCAAGCCAATCACTCACAAAGAGAGCAGTTGTGGAATCATCAAAAGGAATCATTTCCGAAATCCTCGATGCAAAATCAATCGAGATTCTAAAAGGACTGGGCAGCGAAGCAGAGATCTGCAAGGTTCTCAATGAGGTTTATCACCCCTTTGAGCTAGCGGCGGATACGTATGAAAAGCTCTTTGCTGCTGTTGATGCAATCCGTTCTTCGCTTGTTCACTTAAAAAGCAATCCGTTTGTTAGTCGTCAAGCGGAAATCGTTTTCTGCTTGACCGAGCTAAATGGTACAGCAAGAAGTGCTCGGCTTGGCATCACTGACGAGATGTACGAAAACAAGCTTCTTGCTAAAAAATGGTACAAGTCGCTCGCGCAGATTGTTCATAGTGACAGGCTCAGTGGTGATAGCCGTCCGATGCAAGAGCTTCAAAAGATCTACGAGAGCATAACATTTGAGAGCGCAGACGATGAGTGAGGATAACGTTCCGGCCCTGATATCTGCTGAAATCCTTAATGTTAAGCTGCCAGAGCCTTCCGATATTTTAAAACTGTCAGACGTTGCGAGAACTCAAAAAGCCGTTACAAAGAAGGGCGCTTTCACTCACGATGCAAAAGTAGCTTTCGAGCGTGGGGCAATCAAAACGTTGCTCGCTACGGATAGCGCAGGCGCAAATAAATTTGTAACGGAGCTGCCCAACGATCAGAAGATTGAAGATGGAAAAAATCTTTACATTAAAATGCCACATCTCAATCAAGAGCTTAGCCGCCGTATTCAAGAGACCCGTGATGGATATCAGCTGGAGCAATTGAAGTATTCTGAACAATGCATCAATGCTGTTCGAGATGCTCCAGAGCTTGAAGTTCGCAGACTTAAGCTGGAATCGTTGGCACGTAGAGAGATGCCAAAAGTCAAACAAGAAGTGCTGAAGAACTCAGAAACTTGTGTCTCCGGAAATGCGCTTCAGAAAAATGCTGAAGTGCATCACATTGAGCGAGTTGCAGATAATCCAGATAGGGCTCTGGCCCCGAGCAACATGAAAGCAGTAAATCCCCACATTCATGATCAGATTCATGCTGCGCAAGCTCATACACAGCAAGCCCTAGATGAACTTGCAAAACAGAATGGATGGCCTCAATCATCGCAGCCATCGCAGGAGTAGTGATATTTGCAATGATTAGACGCTTAGCCTGGTAAGGAAGACACCGCTTGGAGGCTGGCAGCTAATTTCAGTTTTGAAGCCAGTTCACGAGAAATAAAGGCTGATGGGTGAGGTTATGGTGGGTGTTGCTCTCAACGGAATGGACCTAGTTGATCCAGTTGTGCAGGATCTCGCTACGCCTGGAATGACGCCGGTTCTGGCTATCGAGCGCGTTCTTGACGCTCACTTGCATCAGCGCTTCGCTGAATCCTTTTCGAGCGTCCTGATCAAGCCGCCATCTGTCAAGTTTCACTCGATGTACTTCCAGCAGCGATACGCATCGCTACCTGTACTTGTGAAAACTGGGTACGAGACGTGGTATCCCGAGATCACGCTAGTCACAAAGCCACATGACAGCTTTGATGAGGTCAATCTCACTTCGAGGTGTCTCGATCTTCTGCCGATTCACTATGGCGGTGGCGTGTCGAGAGTTCATCAGCTCAAAAAAAAGGAGCTGAAGAGGCAGACAAATCATGTGCTGCGGATTAATCACATCAAGCTTGGCACTGAGGTGATTCAAGCTGTTCTTGACCGTCTTCTTCAGGCCGCCCCTTCTCAGCCCTTGATCGCCAATTTTGATCCTGAAGCCGGAGCATATGGTCACCGTGTTGTGGCTTTCGATCACATGCTTACCAACCAGCGACTTCTGTGCGAATGTTCCATGTTCTTTCACAGGGCCGCTGTAGCGAGTTCTGATGCCGAGGGTATTGGCAGGAACGCTATGCGTGATTACCTCGCTGGGTGTGATTATAGGCCGGATCTGTGCCATCTTTGCGTTGCTCGTGGGTCGCCCGAGGACGAGCGATTCGGCACAAGCGTCGAGACAAATTTCGAAGCTTACATCGACCAAGTGATGTTCGATCTTGGGGTTGACCGTAGGACTGCTCGGGCTGAGATTATGCATGTTCTGAGCTTAAGTCGATGGCAGCGCGAGTCAGCGCTGTACGGTATCGTCAGAGAGATCTTCCCCGATAGCCAAGTTCTTCGTGAGGCATCGCCAGAATGGCTGGGCAGGATGCGTATCGACATTTATCTGCCAGAGTTGCGATTGGCGATAGAGCATCAGGGCGAGCAGCACTTCAGGCCGCTGCCTGTTTTCGGTGGGGAAGAGGCTCACTTGCGGGTAGTGGAACGGGATGAGCTGAAGCGCAAACTGTGTGCTGAAAATGGAGTGGATGTTGTAGATTTTCGGTTCGACTCCGCCCTGACAAAAGCAGCTGTTCGGTATCGGCTTCGTAAGCATCTGGAGGCAATGGAATGATTGGCCGAAGGAGCATCGAGGCGGATTTCAACACGTTGATCGACTTGATGGCAGACATGATTGATGCCCAAGTTGATCTCGCTCGAACAGAGGGCGATGAGTGGATCGCTGATCTACAGACCCTTTCCGTAAAGCTGTTCAAACAGCTGTGTTCAGCGCGTAGCTTGCTTGAGCCCACGGCGTTCATCAATCGGCGTGAGCAGGTATTCCAGTTCATCGACCATTCTGCTGTCATCGTTGTGATTCGAGCGTGTGTTGAGTCCTACATCGCTATGAACTGGATCTTTGGCAGCGTCGATGTCGATCACCGCAGATTTCGACACAGGATTTGGATACTTGCGGGGCTTAATGACCGCCTGGGGTTGCATCCAACAACAGTTGAAGGGCGACAGAGAGTTGCTGAAACGCAGACCCAGGCAGATGAGCTGATACTGGTTGTTCAGGCTTCCCCATTTTTCCATTGTGACTACACAGAGAAGCAGCGCAAAAGGGTGTTGAAAGGCGAGTGGCGGGTAGACTGGAGCTGGACTGATCAAGCTGTCCGCGCGGGGTTTCACAAGAAATACTTCGAGAGCATGTACAGCCACTACTGCGGGTATGCTCACTCAAGCTACATCAGCGCGATCCAGGTCAGAGACTCGTCAAGCTCAATTGACGATCAGTACATGCTTGCCCAAGCCGCTCTCCAGGCTGGCGTGCATGTTCTCGCGCATTTCCTCTTCTTCTATGCCTCGATTTTGGATGCTCCGAATCAGGTTTTCGAATCGAGCGAAGATGCACGTGCTGTAGCCAGCATCTGGCATTTCGCTGCAGGGGAGATGGACCATCTGTACGAGCAAGAAAAAGGCGCCGATCCGTTGGGAAGGGCGCCTTGGATGGAACGGAATAGCTGATTAGTGCCACTCGATAACGAAGGCACCAGGGGGGAAGGTAGGAGGAGTTGACGCGACTTGGCGGTGGTGCTGCATGATCAGTTGCCCATAGCTTAACCGCTTAGCTTATTTCTCAGCACTCAGCACTCAGCGCCTAGCTAATGTGGCAGGCGGTTCGCTGTCGTCGTCGGATTTTCGAATTGTGATTTGGCCCGAGCGGTCGGACGCTGATTGCTTGTCCCACTGCTAATCACTGCTGGTAACATATAGCGATAGAGCCGCGTGTAAACAAATCCGGTAAAAAGTCCGACTGTGTTTACGGTATTGCGTAGCTACTCCGCGTGGTGCATGCCAACCATTTGATCTATCTAAGGTTTTCGGCTGTTTACAGTTGATAGTTATACACAACCGTTCTGAAACCCAGCTTTTTCAGAACCGTAAACATTAGAAGCGAAGCCATTGATTTGGCTTCGCTTTGCCTGGCAGATTGATCAAATTTGATCAACCAGTAGGACCGTGTTAGCATTGATCCCAAGAATAGCCCCCACGCCTCGGGCGGGACTTGTCCCGTACTGCGCACCAGGGGGTTAGTTATTTCTGGCCCCCATGCCCCCGCAGGATGCTTTGGCATGCCGCAAGCCCCCCTCTATTTCCTCAAGCCTGCGAAGCCACCCAACGCTCTGCTGCGCCACCTGAGACTCAAAGGCTTAGGTACCCGCGGACAGCGAGACAAAGCCTTGCACGCCCTAGAGTTCATCGGCTATCACCGCCTGCTGATCTACATGCGGCCGCTGCAGGACCCTCAAAAGCGGTTCTTTGCCACCGTCCAGTTCGACGACATCCTACAGCTTTATGACTTCGATCGCCGGCTACGCCTCGTGTTCTTGGATGCGATTGATCGCATCGAGGTCGCGTTCCGTGCAGCGATCATCAACACCTTGGCCCTGGACAAGACCTGCGGCAGTCATTTCTACATGGACGCCATCCACTTCAAGGATTGCAAAGCTCATCGCGACGTCATGAAACAGGTGCTGGGCCTTCCGGAAAAAAATGCGGCCATCAAGCATTACTACGATAACTACAACACGCCGGCCCTGCCGCCTGTGTGGACGGTTCTCGAGGCGATGACCATCGGCCAGCTTTCGCGCCTGTTCAGTGATCTGCACCTGGATCATCGCAAAACTGTAGCGGCCAAATTCGGGTACGACGAGTCCGTGTTGGTGACTTGGCTGAAAAGCCTGACCATCCTGCGAAATGTCTGCGCCCACCATGGCAGGCTGTGGAACGCGTCGATCACCGCAGATGCGCCGAAATACGCCAAGGCTATTGCCGGTGAGTTTCCCGGTCACAATGATCGAGGGCGCATTTTTGCCCGAGCAGTCGTCGTCCAGGCTTTGCTCGAAAAAATCGACCCCACCTCCGACTGGAAGGTACGGTTCAAGCAGTTGATGTCGACCCTGCCTACGGTCGGCTTAGGGAAAGCAGGCCGAACCACGGCCGAGCTTGGCCTGGTTGCAGGTTGGGAGATCCGGCCATTCTGGTCCTGACTTAGGCGTGCGCCCGGCTGGGAAAAGTGTAAACAACAGAGCTTCAAATCTTGGTTGTGTTTACATTTCTTGGGCGGATGATACGTGCCTCATCACCAATGCGTTGACTCACAAGGAAAATCTGGCTTGTTTACGATTTTTGGTGAGTACAACCGTTCTGATTGAATGCTGCATCCACGCTGAATAAAAAAGGCCCGTCGTTCAAAACGACGGGCCTTTTTTGTGGGAGCGGATGCGTGTGCCTCAGTCGAGGATCAGGTGCGGCAGAAACCGGCTCGAATCCTTGGTAATCAGACTATTGTCCTCCCGCACGCCGATCCCCGCCGCCTGATCACCAATCACCCAAGAGCCGATCAGCGTGTAGCTGTCGTCGAACTTCGGCAATGGCGCAAATTCCTGCAGGATGAATGGCGCATCGGTGTAGGGCCCGTCTTCTTTGACGATCAGACCTTCTGCCGTGTGCAGTTCGATATTGGCGCCTTCCCGGGAGAAGTACGGTTTACGTACCCAACCCTTGGGCACCGCACTGGCCGGATTCGGATCAAGGTGCGCCGCCAGCAGGTTCGGGTGGCCCTTGTGCAGTTCCCATAGCAGTGGGAGTGCACCTTTGTTCGACAGGATCGCTTTCCATGCCGGTTCGAAGAACTGCGTATCGCTTTCGGCGATTGCTGCACCGAATGGCTCGTGGAAAATAAATTCCCAGGCATGCAGCTTGAACAGGTGCGGGATCCAGCGATCCTCAAGGTCGACGAAGCGACCCTCGGCGGTCAGGCCGATGTCTTCGATGTCGATGTGCCGGGATTCGATGCCGACCTTTTCCGCGATCAAGCGCAAGTAGTCGGTGGTGCCCTTGTCTTCGACCGAGTCTTTCATCGACGCAAAGTAGAACGGCCGCTTGAGCTGCAACTCGGCAAACGCCTGATGCAGCTTGGTGTCGATGCTGTTGAACTGGTCGGCGTGGCGCGGCAACATTCCGCGCTCGATGCATTGCTCCAGCCAACCCCACTGAAACGCCGCCGCCTCATAGAGGCTGGTCGGCGTGTCGTAGTTGAGCTCCAGCAGTTTGGCAGGGCCATTGCCGCTGTAGGAAAAGTCCATGCGTCCGTACAGATGCGGATGACCTTCCAGCCAGGAAGTACGAATCATGTCGTAGTACGACGCCGGGATGCTCAGGCGATCCAGCAGCTCTTCGCTGTGCACCACGCGGTCGACCAGATCCATGCACATCTCGTGCAGTTCGGTGGTCGGGTCCTCCAGATCGTTTTCGATCTGCGCGAGCGTGAACTGGTAGTAGGCGCTTTCGTCCCAGTACGGCTCGTCGTCGATGGTGTGAAACAGAAAGCCGAGGCTTTCGGCTGTCTGTTTCCAGTCTGGGCGCTCGGCGCAGTGGATCTTCTTCATGGTCAGCTGCTCGAGCGTCCGGAACTGCTGCCCCAGCCACCCCAACCGCTGCGAGCGGAAGACTGGCTGCCGAAGCCGCCACGGGAGGTCGACGAGGCGACGTTCACCGGTTTGCTTTTGCTGCTCTCGTAGTCCGGTTGACTGCGCGGCGCCGATTCGATTTTGCGGTACTGCGTCGAGGTGTTGTAGGGCTGACGCGTGTCGCGATCGCGGTAAACGGTGCGGTTGGCGTTGTTGCTCATCGCATTGCCGATCAGCCAGCCCGTGAGCCAGCCGTTGCCGCCGCCACCAGAGGCGTGGGAAGTGCTTTGCGCGTTCTGCGCAGCCGCTGCTTCACCGGCAGGCATCTGCGCGTTGGCAAGCGCATTCAGGTCCTGCGGGGTTTCGCCGTTCTGCGGTACCTTGAAACCGCCGAGTTTGGGCACGAAGCGGCCGTCGGAGTTCTTCTGGCACCAGTCGGCGGCGAAGTCAGCGTCGCACGTGGCCTTGTCGGCGTAGGCCGGGGCAATGCGTCGGTGCTCGGTCAATGCCGCGACGTAGGCGTTGGAGCAGACATCGGCGGCCACTTCGGCGCCGACGCACTCCTCGACCGATTGGAAGCGTTGCTGATCCTGCGCGGCAACCTCGCCGGAAATCGCCAGCGCCACCGAAGCGGCGAGGGACAGTTGAACGTACTTGCTGCGTTTCATCGAAGGCTTCCTGCCGATCAGTTGGACGGGGTCATGCACGCGGCATTGAGCATGCCGACACTGATGGCCACTGCGGCCACGTAGATACCCGAAGCGATTTCACCGTTGGCGATCCGCTTGGAGGTGCCTTTGAGAACCAGGCCGGTGGCGAGGAACGCGAGCAATTGCACCACCGCCGCAATCACTGCCCACAGCACGAAATCGAGGACGTTGACCGAAAACGCGATGACATTGCTGGCCGGAATCGCAAAACCGATGATCGCGCCGGACAAAGCGATCGCAGCAGCGATGTTGCCGGAGCGGATCAGCTCAAATTCTTTGTGGGGCGTGATGCGCGTGTAGACGAACTGAAACAGCATGAACAGCAGCACGGCGCCGATCAGGTAGACGACGAAACCGACCAGCGCGGTCTTGTTCAGGGAAACGGCCAGCACTTCCAGCATGGAAAACTTCCTTTTTAAATGGTGCTCAGATCAGTCGTGTACAGCGAAATACCCAGCGAGGTGCTCAGGCTGACGGTGCCTTCTTCGTCTTGTTCGACGGAGAACAGCAGCAATTCGCGGCGATCGGTCAGGCCGGTTTCGCGCGCATAAAGCATGGAGTGGTGTTCGATGGTGTAACTCTCGTCCGGATTGACCACGTGTTCGGTCAGCGGGACCAGTTCGGTCTGGCCCAGCTCGGTGCCCCATTCGCGGCTGTACTGGACGCCGTCGTGGGTGTAGGTCGGCAGGCCGATCGGGCTTGCAGGTCCGGCCAGGCGCTGGAGTTCGGCGTCACTGTTGACGGTCACGTAGTTGAGGTAGTTGAACAGGGTGACCGACTCGATCTGGTCGTCACCGGTGACGTGGATCTGCAGCCAGAAATCCTCGTTGTTGAGGTAGTAGCGATGCAATTTGTTGGATTGGCCAAGGTCGATCCAGCCAGCGCTCCAGATTGCCTCTGCCGCCGGAACCTGCACCGAGGTGCTGCCATCAAGCAGTAAGGCCAGGGTCGAATCGAATCGCACGCCTTTGCCCTGTGCCATTCCGAGTGGGCCGCCGGCTACCGGAGCGGGCGCAGCCGGCTGCCAGTTGCTGGTGCCCAGCAAATCTTTTAACCATCCCATGGGTACATTCCTTGAGGCGGGTGGAGGTGTTCGTCGGTAAAAAAACGTCGCTAGTGTACCGGGCCGGGCGACGAACGAGCAGGCACAATGCAAATATTCTGGGTGCAAAAAAACTGTAGGAGCTGCCTGCGGCAGCTCCTACAGGAGAGCGATTTTACTGCGCGGACTTCTGTTTCAGCCGCTCAAGAATCGCATTGGCGCTGCCTTCGTTCGGCGTGATGCCGGCGTCGCGCAGTTTGCGCTCCAGGTCGTTGCCGGTCGAAGCGTCGGCCAGTTCGTCGGCGGCGCTCAGCTCGGCAGCGCGTTGCTGCTGCTTGGCCTGCAGACGGTTCAGGGTGCCGACGGCGGTTTCCAGTTTGCCGTTGGCGCCGCCGCTGGCGATGGACGCGCTGACCTGCGCCTTCTGCACGCTTTCACGGGCCTTGGCCATGTCCACTTGCTGGCGCAGGCTCTTGATTCGCGACTCGGCCTTGGTGATGTCCTTGCGCATGTTTTCGGCGTAGGTGCCGAATTCGTCGCTCTGGGCTTTCTCGGCGGTCAGGTCGTTGGTCAGGGTCGAAATCGCTTCGGCCACTTCCATGGCCAGGTCTTCGCGGCCGGCGTTCAGTGCGGCAACCGCCTTGGCTTCCAGGTCCTTGATCTTCGCGTCGTACTCGCTCACGCGGTCGGCGGCCAGCTTGTGCTTGGCCATGATGGTGACCAGCTCGCGGCGGGCGTTCGACAGCGCGGTGTCAGCGTCGCGGATCTCCTGATCGAGGATGCGCAGGGCCTGCTGGTCGACGATCGCTTCGCCGACTTCATTGGCGCCGCCGCGCAGAGCGGTGAACAACTTGCTCCAGATGGACTGAGTCATTGGATATTCCCTGTTGATTACTTGAAGAAGTGTTCGAAGGCTTCGCTCGCGCGCTGCACGTTGTCGACCAGAGTTTTCACCTCGGTGACGACGTTGGTCAGGCTCGAGTCGGCGCTGAGAGCGCCAAACATGTTGTAAACGGTCTGACCGTTGGGCATCGACTCGATGCCGATCGACGACAGCGGGAACATTTCCCGGCTGCGCAGCACTGCGTCGTTGAAGGCGCGCACGTCAGTGATCGAATCGATGTCCACCAGCACGGTGTCGACGATGATCTGCTGACCGGCCACGGCGATGTGAATCGGCAGACCGCCGAATTCGTTCATTTCCAGCTTGATGCTGGGTTCGGAGCTCTGGATCAGAGACAGTGTGATCTCGTGCGAAGCCACCTCGTCCAGTGCCTTGAGGGCGTTGAAGAGGCTATCGATGTTCCAGTTGTTGCCTGCGCTCATGTAATTCTCCGACATGAATGAGCCAGCCAGAATCGGTTGGCGTAGCTGTTGCTCCATCTGCTTGAGCAAGCTTCGGTTTTCCGGAAGCACCCAAGTTTCGTGTTTCACATAACCGGCGGCAGCCAGGCCCGCGCGCATCTGCTTCATGTAGAAGCTCGACGGTTTTTTCGCGGACGGTTTCGAGCGCTCTCCCTTTGGGCTCTCTGACGCAACAGTGGGGGAGCGGCTTTTCATGGCAATGACTCCGTTATGAACATCTCACGCGTGAGCCACACTACAACCAATTCAAAGTGCCATCAATGGCTCACGCGTGAGATTTTCATGACAGACGAAAAAACGCCCGCAACGTGGCGGGCGCAAGTTTTTACCGAGTGTTTCGTGATGGATCAGCGCTCCAGAAACTCCTCGGCCGAGACCACGCTGGCGTAAGCGAAACCCAGTGCCGACATGAATGCCGCGTGGACCTGAGCGGCAGGCACCGTGACCCCGTTGAATTCCAGGTCACGGCAGGCGCAGGCGTCGTGGATTACCGTGACGCCGTAGCCCAGGTCCGCCGCCGCACGGCTGATGCCGTCGATGCACATGTGGCTCATGCTGCCGACAATCACCAGATCCCTGATGCCTTGTTCATCGAGAATCGATTGCAGATCGGTCTCCCGGAACGAATTGACGAAGTGCTTGAGCACCACCGGTTCGTCCGGGCGATTGAGTACTTTGGGATGCAGTTTTGCACCGTCCGAGCCCGGGGTGAAAAACGGTGCGTCGGCCGAAGTGAATTCGTGGCGAATGTGCACCACCGGATCGCCCGCTTCGCGGAAAGCGGCGAGCAGTCGTGCGGCGTTGTCGGCGGCGGCTTCAGCCCCCACCAGCGGCCACTTGCCTTGGGGGAAGTAGTCGTTCTGGATATCGACTACGATGAGCGCTTGTCTGGTCATGGGTGTGTCCTCGATGCATGGGCTGGAAGTGGATTCAGTATTGGCGCTGGCCGACGTTTCGAGGATTGGCCGGACCGACAATAAGCAGGGGAAAACTGACATGGGCGCAGAAAGGGCCGCCACGGTGGAACTGGGCGTACTGATGTACCCCGGCGTACAACTGGCGGCGGTGCATGGGCTGAACGATCTGTTTGCGGTCGCCAACCGGATAGCTGCCGAGCGTCAGGCGGCGCAGTTACCGGTGCTGCGCGTCAGTCACTGGAAAGCCGACGCCGGGCAGACGCCGCAGCGGGTGTACGACAGTCATCCCGGCGCTGACAGTCATTTGCTGGCAGTGCTGATTCCACCGTCCCTCGGCAGCTTTTCTGCGGCCAGCGTTTCAGCGCAATGGTTGCAATGGCTACGTGATCAGCATGCCCGTGGTGCAACCCTCGGCGGTGTCTGTGTGGGGTCGATGCTGCTGGCCGAAAGCGGCCTGCTCGACGGGCGTAGCGCCACCACGCACTGGACCTCGGCCAAGGCGTTTGCCGAGCGTTATCCGAACATCCGGCTCAAGGCGGATACGCCGATTGTCGATGACGGCGACTTGATCACCACTGCCGGGCTGATGGCCTGGTCGGAGCTGGGTTTGCGCCTGGTCGACCGGCTGCTCGGGCCGAGCATCGCCAGCGGCACCGCGCGCTTTCTGGTGATGGAGCACAGCGACAGCGCCAGTGCCTGCGGGAGCAATTTTGCACCGATCCTCAGTCATGGTGACGCGGCGATTCTCAAGGTTCAGCATTGGCTGCAAAGCACCGGCGCCACTGATGTTTCGCTGACCTCGATGGCAGAGCGGGCGGGGCTGGAGGAGCGCACGTTTCTGCGTCGTTTCCGTGCCGCGACCGGGTTGAAACCCACCGAATATTGCCAGCATCTGCGGGTTGGCAAGGCGCGAGAACTGCTCGAATTCACCAATGGCACCATCGACCACATTGCATGGACGGTGGGCTATCAGGACCCGGGAGCGTTTCGCGCGATCTTCAAGAAAATCACCGGGCTGACGCCAAGTGATTATCGGGCGCGGTTTGGTGTCTCGGGATAGTCCAGACGCGCCATGACCAGTGGGAGCAAGCCCCCACCCACATTGAAATCTGGGGCTGCTGAAATCGTGCAAATTACCGGGCCCTGGCGCCCGGTCGTGCAGATTGAAACGGGCCTGATGCCATCACGTTTTCGGCAAGCATTTGATTCACCGAAGTTTTCCACAGCCCCCCGATTGGCCTGATCTCTGCACCGTTCATCACTCCATTCACCCATCCGCTGCAAGGGGGACGCATGACCCCGACGCCAGGCAGAAAAATCGTCGTCGCGCACTCGGTGCGCGCTGGCGCGCCACACCATGAAGTGCAGACCAACAAGGCGCTGGCCCGTTGGCTGGCGCAGATTCTCGGGCTCAGATTTGCTGGCAGCTACGTCCCGGAACAACACCGCGGCCGTGATCTGTACTGGCTGCCGACGCAAACCATTGTCGGCGCCGGACAGGCACAGGCCTTGGGCATCAAAAGCGCGGATGATTTATGGGGCGGATTCGTCGAACACGATTTCATCTGCACCAAAGCCATCAGTCACGGCCTGCGCAGCCATCTGGCCTACGCGCCGCAAGGCTGGGCGCCGCAGTTCTGCGAGCGAGTGCGCGACGTGGTGCTCGATGGCTTGACCGTGTTTGCCCTGAAAGACGCGCGGCCCGCCGCCGAGCACTTGCTGTACAGCGGCCCCATTCGCCTCAAGCCGATTCACGCTTGTGCCGGTCGCGGTCAGGAAGTTATCAACAGCCTCGACGCGTTCGACGAGGTCCTCGCTCGAGTGGATGCAGCAGCGTTGTTTCGCGATGGCGTGGTGCTGGAGCAGGACTTGAGCAAGGTCGTCACCCACAGCGTCGGCCAGTCATTCATCGGCGACAAAGTGCTGAGCTACTGCGGTGATCAATACTTGACCAAGGATGCCCATGGCGAAGACGTCTATGGTGGTTCGAATCTGTTGGTAGTGCAGGGCGGCTACGAAGATCTGCTGGCGCTGGACTTGCCGGATGACGTGCGACTGGCCATCAAGCAGGCGCAGATTTTCGACCGGGCGGCGGATGAGGCTTATCCAGATTTCTACGCCTCGCGGCGCAACTACGACATCGCTCAAGGCCTGGACAGCAATGGCAAACCGCGCAGCGGTGTGCTCGAACAATCCTGGCGTATGGGCGGTGCCAGCAGCGCTGAACTGGCAGCGCTGCAGAGCTTCGTCAACGCTCCGCAGATGCGGGCGATCCGTGTCTCGACCGTAGAAACCTACGGTGATCAAAGCCTGCCGGCGGACGCCATCGAAATCTATCGCGGCCCGGCCGAGAACAGCGACTTTCTCCTCAAATACGTAACGGTCAAATCCTATGACGGCTAGAAGCGAAAGCATTCAGATCGACATTGATGACGAACAGATGAGCGGGACGTTTCTCAGTCCCAAATCGAAAGTCCCCGGCGTGTTGTTTGTGCACGGCTGGGGTGGCAGCCAGGAGCGTGATCTGGAACGCGCCAAGGGCATCGCCGGGCTGGGTTGTGTGTGCCTGACCTTCGACCTGCGCGGACACACCGGTGGCACCGGCATTCCGCTGACCCGGGTCACGCGCGAAGACAACCTGCGTGACTTGCTCGCGGCCTACGATCGCCTGTTGGCGCATCCGGCGCTCGACACCTCGGCGATTGCGGTAGTCGGCACCAGTTATGGCGGCTATCTCGCGTCGATTCTCACCTCATTGCGCCCGGTGCGCTGGCTGGCGTTGCGGGTGCCGGCGCTGTATCGCGACGAACAATGGCATACGCCCAAGCGTGATCTGGACAAGGCTGATCTGCGCGACTATCGGGCGACGCTGGTGCGTGCCGACAGTAACCGCGCCTTGCACGCCTGTTCGCAGTTCACCGGGGATGTGTTGTTGGTGGAATCGGAAACCGATGACTACGTGCCCCACGCCACGATCATGAGTTATCGCGCCGCGTGTCAGCAGACGCATTCGCTGACGCACCGGATAATCGACGGTGCTGACCATGCGCTGAGCGACCCGGTTTCGCAGCAGGCCTACACCTCGATTCTGGTGGACTGGATTACCGAGATGGTGGTCGGGGAGCGGTTGAGCATCATTCAGTCCGGCTGAGCACATCCCCCTGTGGCGAAGGATGACTAGGGCTTCTTCTCGATCCGCAACGCCTTCGCCTTGGCCTCGACCAGCAGGTACATCACCACGGTGATCAACAACGGCAAAAGAAAATAAATCGCCCGATACGCCAGCAATCCCGCCACCAGACTGCCCCGCGAAACTTCGTGCTGCAGCAGCGCGACGAACACCGCTTCCAGAACCCCGAGCCCCGCCGGAATGTGCGTGATGACCCCGGCAATCGCACTGATCAACAGCACGCCAAGCACCAATGGATAATCCAGCTTGCCCGGCAGCAAGGTGAAAATCACCGCCGCCATCAACGACCAGTTCAGCGCACCCAGCAGCAGTTGCAGAACGGCCATGCGCAGGGACGGCAAGTTGATTTCCACCCCGCGAATCGACCACTCGCGGCGCTTGGAGAACTGGCACGCGGCGAGGTAACCGGCACTTAGCAGCAGCAACAGCACGCCAATGCACTGCAGCGCATCGCTGCTGATTTTCCAGCCCGGCGGCATGCTCACCAGGCCACTGCTGAACACCGCGCCGGCGATCGTCATGTAGCCGAACCAGTTGGTGGCCAGGCTCAAACCGAGAATCTTGGCGATGTTGCCTTTGCTCACCCCCAGGCGCGAATACAGCCGATAGCGCATGGCGATTCCGCCGACCCAGGCGCTGAGATTGAGGTTGAACGCATAGCTGATGATCCCCACCGGGAGGATCTGTTTCCAGGTCAGGTCCTGGCGAATGTAGGTGCGCCCTATCAGGTCGAAGCTGGCGTAGGTGAGAAAGCTCAACAGGGTCACGCCGGCGGCGATGAGCAGTGTGCGCACCTTGAAGTCGGCCAGGGTCTGCAGCACTTCCGCCCATTCGATGCGGGTGGCAAACATCGTCAGCAACACGATCAACGCGAGGAAGAACAGCAGCGTCAGTGGGCGTTTCCAGCGACTCCATCGAGAATGCACGGCGGGCGCTGCTTGCGCTGGGGAATGGCTCATGACATGTGCCCCCGAAACGGCTTGAGCCGTGGTTTGTGCGCCGGCAGCCAACCGGCCATCGCCGGGAAATGCCGCAGGAAGTGGAACACCAGAAACCCCACGGTCATGTGCCAGATCCGTCCGCGTGGCACCTTGCTCGGGTCCATCGCCTTGCAGTGGTTGTGGCTCAGGTCTTCTAGACGCTGGAACAAGTGCTGATTGAACGTGCGATCGCGGATCAACACATTGGCTTCCAGGTTCAGTGACAGGCTCAACGGGTCGAGATTGCTCGAACCGACCGTGCTCCATTCCTCATCCACCAAGGCGACTTTGCCGTGCAGCGGGCGCTGGCAATATTCGTGGATCTGCACCCCGGCCTTGAGCAGGTAGTCGTAGGTCATGCGAGCCGCCAGTTTCGCCACCAGCATGTCCGGTTGACCTTGCAGGATCAGCCGCACCTCGACGCCACGGCGCGCCGCGTTGCGGATCTCGCGCAGCAGGCGATAGCCGGGGAAGAAGTAGGCGTTGGCGATCACCACCCGGCGTTTGGCCCGGCGCAATGCGTGCAAGTACACGTCTTCGATGTCGGTGTGGTGCTGATCGTTATCACGAAACACCAGGCGCACCTGACCGTCGTGATCGTTGAAAGCCATGTCTGCCCGACGTTGGCGCCGACGTTGCCACCAGAAGCGTGCGCGGCCCGGCCGACCACTTTGCAGCAGGGCGAAATGATGGATGTCAGCGACCGCCGGCCCTTGAACCTGTACCGCGTAATCCTGTTTCGCTTCGGGGCCGAAGTCGGCCAGGTGATCGCCGGAAAAGTTGATCCCGCCAATGAACGCGATCAGTCCGTCGACCACCACGATCTTGCGGTGCAGACGGCGGAACCAGTTGGTGCGAAAACCCAGGTGCTTGGGCGCCGGATCAAACATCTGCAAGTGCACGCCGGCGTCGCTCAATGCCGCGAGATAACCGGTGGTCAACTCACCACAGCCGAAACCGTCGAGGCTGACGGTGGTGCGCACGCCGCGCCGGGCGGCGTCGATCAGGATCTGCTGCAACTCTGCGCCGACCTTGTCTTCGAAAACGATGAAGGTCTCCAGCAGAATCTCACTCTTCGCCGCACGCATGGCGTCGAACACCCGGGGGAAATATTCCTCGCCGTTTTCCAGCAATTCGACGCGGTTGTTGCCCTGCCAGCTGTACTCGACATCGACATGCCCGGGCTCGCGTACCGGCGGGTTGATGCTGATCGGTTCCACGGCGGATTTCTCCAGCGGTGCGCTGCTCATAGTTCGATCTCCACCGATAACGGGGCGTGGTCGGAAAGGTGTGACCAGGGCCGTGTTGTCAACACGTTTGGCTGGCTGGCCTTGAGGTTACGTACGTATATGCGGTCCAGGCGCAGGATCGGCAGACGTGCCGGAAAACTGCGCGCCGGTTTGCCGTGATGTTCGGCGAACACTTCGCGCAAGCCGCAGGGTTCGAGCAGCGCATCGGCGCGCTGGCGCCAGTCATTGAAGTCACCGGCGACAATCACTGGCGCATCAGCCGGCAGTTGCGCGATGCGCTCGCCGAGCAGCTTCAGTTGCGCATTGCGATGGCTTTCGCGCAGGCCCAGATGCACGCAGATCGCATGCACCTCGACGCCATCGCCCGGCAGGCGCAGCACGCAATGCAACACGCCACGGTTCTCATGGCCGCTGATCGACACGTCGAGGTTGTCGTGGCGGATGATCTGGAATTTCGACAGCAGCGCATTGCCGTGATCGCCCTCCGGGTACACCGCGTTGCGTCCGTAGGCGAATTGCGGCCACAGGCTGTCGGCGAGGAACTCGTACTGCGGCATCGTCGGCCAGTTGCTGTAGCGCTTGGGATGATGTTCATGGGTGCCGTGGACTTCCTGCAGAAACACCACGTCGGCGGCCACGCTGCGCACGGCTTCGCGCAACTCCGGGAGGATGAAGCGTCGATTGAGCGCGGTGAAACCCTTGTGGGTGTTGACCGTCAGCACGGTGAAACGGCGCACCGAGGCTTCGACACGGGTCTGCTCGTCGGTGAACCCGACCGGCTCTGGAATACTCATGTCAGCACCCCTTCGGCAGCGGGTTCGCCGGGGGCGGTGGCGAGTGTTTTATCCAGCTCAAAACAGTGGAGCAACCGGCGCGCGTCGTAGGGCGCGCGGACTTTGATGTCGTTGTCGAAATAGCAGAACACTTCGCGGGACTTGCGCGCCCGGGGCTTGAGGCGTGGCGCGATCAGGTGCGCATTGCCGGGCTGTTGACCGTGGTGCCAGGCGTCGATGCGTTTGGCCCAGTTCTGCAGCGCCGATTCGCTGTAGCCGCTGGCGTACAGCTCTTCGGCGCCATGCAGGCGCAGGTAGACGAAGTCGCTGGTAAGGTCTTCGCGATACGGCCATTTGCCGGCGGTGTCGGCGATCACCAGGGCGGTGTTGTAGCGTTTCAACAAGCGCACGAAGTCGGGATCGATGAAGCTGTCGTTGCGAATTTCGACGGCATGGCGCAGCGGTTTTTTGCGCCAGGCTTTCAGGCTGGCGTGGCCGTGCAGGTGCGCGTCGTGCTGACGGGCGAGGGCGGCGGCCGCCTCGGTATCGTGGGGCAACAAGGAAAGGAAGTGTTCGAAGCGCTCGGGGTCGAATTTGAAGTTCGGCGGAAACTGCCAGAGGATCGGCCCGAGCTTTTCCTTGAGCTCCAGCACCCCGGAGGCGAAGAAATTCGCCAGCGGTTTTTCGATCTCGCGCAAGCGGCGCACGTGAGTGATGAAGCGCGGCGCCTTGACGCTGAAGACGAAGTCGTCCGGCGTTTCGCTGTACCACTGCGCATAACGTTCGGGCCGTTGCAGGGCGTAGAACGATCCATTGATTTCGATGCTGTTGACCGCCCGTGATGCGAATTGCAGTTCGTGCTTCTGGGCCAGTCCCTTCGGGTAGAAATCCCCGCGCCACGGAGCGTAGCGCCAGCCGGAAATACCGATGTGAATCGTTGCCATGCATCCCCTCCCGTCGTCAGTCCTCATACAGCCTGTGTCTGTTGATGACTGTGGGCGGTTCGGGAAAGTTTCGGTGGCGTTACGGACGGTAGTCTGTAGGAGCTTCCGAAGGCTGCGATCTTTGATGTTGCTTTTCAAGATCAAAAGATCGCAGCCTTCGGCAGCTCCTACAGGGGGATATCATTGAGACAGCTATTTGATCAGTGACCGGTGACGACTCGTGTAGTGCTTTCGGCATAGGTCGGACCAAGGCGATCCAGTCGCCCGCTCCACGCCGTCAGCGCGAGTGCCACCAACACCACCAGCCCGGCGATCCATGCTGTGTGAATCAGGCCAAGGTGTTCGACGATCAGCCCGCCGCCCCATGCGCCACCGGCAATCCCCAGGTTGAACGCCGCGATGTTCAGCCCCGACGCCACGTCCACCGCCTGCGGCGTGTGATGTTCAGCCTGACGCACCACGTACACTTGCAGCCCCGGCACATTGCCGAACGCCACCGCGCCCCACACCAGCACCGTGGCCAGCGCCAGCCATGGGTTGCTGGCGATAAAGGTCAGTACGAACAGCACGGCGGCGAGCAGGGCGAAGATGATTTTCAGGGCGCTGATCGGCCCACGCTTGTCCGCCATTTTACCGCCCCAGATGTTGCCGGCCGCCACCGAGACGCCGTACACCAGCAGCACCAGGCTGACGGTGCCGGCGCTGAAGCCGGAGAGGTCCTGCAGGATCGGCGCCAGGAAGGTGAAGGCGATGAACGAGCCGCCGTAACCGATCGCGGTCATGGCGTACACCAGCAGCAGGCGCGGTTGTTTCAGCACTTGCAGTTGTTGCAACAGCGACGCCGGTTTGCTGTGGGCGATGTTGTTCGGCACATACAGCAGGCTGCCGATGAAGGCGATCACACCCAGCGCCGAGACCGCGAGGAAGGTTTCACGCCAGCCGAAATGCTGGCCGATGAACGTGCCCAGCGGTACGCCGGTGACCAGCGCCACGGTGAGGCCGGTGAACATGATCGCAATCGCGCTGGCGGCTTTTTCCTTGGGCACCAGGCTGGTGGCGATGGTCGAGCCGATGGAAAAGAACACCCCGTGCGCCAGGCCCGTGACGATCCGCGCCAGCACCAGTGATTCATAACTGGGCGCCAGCCAGGCCAGCAGGTTGCCGAGGGTGAACAGCACCATCAGCGACAACAGCAACAGTTTGCGCGGGACTTTGCCGGTGAGGGCGGTCAGCACCGGCGCGCCAATGGCAACGCCCAGCGCATACAGACTGACCAGCAGCCCGGCGGACGGCAGGCTGACGCCAAGATCGGCGCCGATGGTGGGGAGCAGGCCAACGATGACGAATTCGGTCGTCCCGATGGCGAATGCGCTGAGGGTCAGCGCGAGCAAGGCAATGGGCATGACAGCACTCCGGTAGAGGTTTGAATGGAGCGCAGTGTCGGGGTTTGATGTGTGCGGAAAAATACGGGATTGGGCATTTGATATTTGCCTTGGACGCAAAGGTCAAAAGCGCTCCCCCTCACCCCAAACCTCTCCCCCAAAGGGGCGAGGGGGAAGGGAGCTGATCTCGGTTGCACTCAATATTGAGTTCGGCTGGATATTTCAGGTCGATGTAGCTCGAGAGCACAACTCGGTCGGCTCCCTCTCCCTCGGGGAGAGGGCTGGGGTGAGGGTGCTCTTGAACTTGCCTGACAATTACCGATCAGTTCCTTACAGGTTCAGCCAAGAGGGATCGCAGTTTTGATCAAGTTCAGGATCGCCATTCTGCTGGGAGCGCTACTGTTTCTCGGCGCCAGCGAACTCGAAGCCGCCGCGCTGCCGGGGGTTCCGGTTGCCGCTGAAGAGCCGGCCAAACCCGAGCCGATTGTGCAGGGCGGTCTGCTCGGCGCGATCAGTTCGAGCATCGACGACGTGCAAGACAAACTCGATCTCAATGAACATTTGGTCGATGCCTGGCGCCTGCGTGCCGACCGTGCGGCGGACGAGGTCGACAAACTGGTCAACCAGCCGTCGAACCGGTCCGGCTGGAGCGTCGCCGGGGATTTCCTGATGTTGTCCGGCGTGTGGCTTGGCGCCTTCGCGCTGCTCACGGTGCTCGGCAGCCTGCTGGCCAAGCGGCTGAGTCAGGGCCGTTGGCTGCGCACCCGCCAGCGCAGTCAGGACCTGGTGGGTTACTTGCTGCCGTACACAGTGCCAGCGCTGATCTGCCTGCCGCTGACACTGTACGTCAGCCACTTTCTGCAGGCCTCGGTCGGTCGGGCGCTGGCGCTGTGTCTGGCGTATGCCACCAGCAGCGGTATTTTCTCCACCTCAATGTTGTTGTGTGTGGTGGTGATGTTCAACGTCGGGCACAAACGGCCTGCCGCGCGGATCATCCGCGACTACTGCCCGAAACCGCTGTTCCTGATCGGCTTCCTCGCGGCCCTCAGTGACGCGTTGACCAGCCCGCAGATCGCCCGTCAGTTGGGCGGCAACATCACCAGCAGCGTCGCGGTGTTCACCGGGCTGATCGCCTCGATCATCTTCGGTCTGCTGGTGATTCGTCTGCGCCGGCCGGTGGCACATCTGATCCGCAACCGGCCGCTGGCCCAGCGCCTGAAGCAGCCGTCGTTGCAGGAGTCACTGCGGATTTTTTCCGGGCTCTGGTACTGGCCGATTGTGTTGATGGTGCTGGTCTCGGCGGTCAATCTGATCGGTATCGGCGAGGACAATCAAAAGGCTCTGCGCTGCGCGTTGTTCACCACGGTGTTGCTGATCGGCACGGTGTTCCTCAGCACCATCCTCCAGCACCTGTTCAAGTCGCGCAAAGCCGAAGCGATTCAGCGCAGCAGCGCCTACAAGGAACGCTTTCTCAGCCTGTTGCACGCCTTGCTGCGGATCGTCATTGCGATCGCCTTCATCGATATTCTCGGGCGGATCTGGGGCGTTTCGCTGCTCGATTTTGCCCAGAGCAGCACCGTCGGCCGGGCGATCAGCAATGCGTTGAGCAGCATCGGCCTGATCTTCCTCGTCACCTGGCTGTTGTGGGTGGTGCTCGACACGGCGATTCAGGAAGCGCTGAAACCACCGGTCAGCAAACGCTCGTCGCGCCAGCCCAGCACCCGGGTGAAAACCATCCTGCCGCTGCTGCGCAACGCAATCAAAATCATCCTGGTGGTGATCTGCGCGATCACCACCATGGCCAACCTCGGCATCAACGTCGCACCACTGTTGGCGGGTGCCGGGGTGGTCGGTCTGGCCATCGGTTTCGGCTCGCAACAACTGGTGCAGGATGTGATCACCGGGCTGTTCATCATCATTGAAGACACGCTGTCGATCGGCGACTGGGTGGTGCTCGATTCCGGGCATGCCGGCACGGTAGAAGGCCTGACCATTCGCACCCTGCGCCTGCGCGACGGCAAGGGATTTGTGCACTCGGTCCCGTTCGGTCAGATCAAGGCAGTCACCAACCAATCACGCCAGTTTGCCTTCGCGTTTTTCTCGGTGCAGTTCACCTACGACACCGATGTCGACAAGGCCATCGAACTGATCCGCCAGACCGGTGATTCAATTCGCGAAGACCCGTTCCTCAAGTACAACCTGCAAGGGCCGCTGGATGTATTTGGCGTGGACAGAATGGACTTGAACGGCGTTGTGCTGACCGCGCAATTCCGTACCGTGTCGGGCGGGCAGTATGCGGTGAGCCGGGCGTTCAATCAGCGTTTGAAAAAGCTTGTGGATAACAGCGCCGAGGTGCATTTCGCGCAGACTTATCCACAGCAGGTTTTGTTGCCCAGGCGGCAGGGTGAGGGGGAGTTGGTGGCGAGCGAGGCGCCACAACGGTCGAGTACCTGACCGCCGGATTTTGTGCTGGGATTGCCGGCCTCTTCGCGGGCAGGCCCGCTCCCACATTGGATTTGTGAACGACGCAGATCCCCTGTGGGAGCGAGCTTGCTCGCGAAAGGGCCGGAACTGTTGACATCAATGCCGGATCAGCTTGCTGCGCACCTGCTCCATGGCCATCTGATCCAGCTCACTCCAGAAAACCTGCTTGCCGGCAATCTCCGCCGCCACCGGCAGACCATCCCGATACACCAACCGATTACTCACCAACGCTGGCACCTTCGCTCCCGGTAACAATGTCCCCGCCAGGTTCAATGGATCCACCCCGCACACCGCGATCAAACTGCCGTCATGTGCCCGGCGGCGCACTTCGCGCAGCAACGGAATCGCCTCGGGCAAGGCAAACTGTTCCCCCGCCAGACCACTGACAAAGCGTCCGCCACGAATCTCGCCACGTGCCTCCAGCCGATGAAACGTGCGCAGTAATTCGCGCCAGCTCGGCAGCCAATCCGCTTCGCGCTCCAGCAGGCGCCAGAACACCACGCCATAGCGGCGCAGCAACGTCATGGCGACATGTTCGAGGGTTTCCGGTGAGGCCATCTGAGCGCTTTCCAGCCGTGGCCCGCGGCGCAACAACGCCCAGCGTCCGGCATCGTCCATACCACCGACAAACGCCCCGCGTCCGCGTCGACTGCTGCGTTGCTGGCGCTTGCTCGCCGGGGTGATCAAGGCGCGCAAGCCGGCGAAGCTGTCGGCGTTTACCAGGCCGGCGCCGACCAGTTCCTGCAAGGCGATTTCCAGCTCGGTGCGCAGCAGATGCGCCTCGTGAATCAGCTCATCGAAAAACAGCGCGCCGTGCTGACTCAGCGCCTCATAAACCTTTTGCGTTTTCGGCGACAATTCGCTGACCGGCGTCTGCTCGGCCAGTCCACTCCACAAGCCGACCTGACTGCGCGGCAGCAGCACAATCGGCGTACTGCGCAACGCCGTGCCGCTGACTTTCTGTCGGGCGCTGAGGCGCGTCCACACCAGTTTGCCGTTGCGACACAGCTCATCAAGCCAGCTCGGCGAATAGTCTTTCAGGCGCGCCGGGAGAAGGTCGCTGTCCCACGCCGAAGCCGCTGCCGGGTAACCTTCGAACTGGCCGATAATTGCCGGCAGCACCGCGTGGCCCTGACCGCGCGTAGCAGGGGACAGGTGCTGCCAGTCGAACAGAAAGCGCATGAAATCCTGCAACGCCACCGGCTCGATTTCCCGGCGCAGACGCTTGACCGTGTAGCGATGAATGCGCGCCAGCAGATGCCGTTCGCACCACTCCTCAACGGCTACGCCCGGGGTGAAATGCCCGCGCAACACATAGCCTTCTCGCTCCAGTTGCGCGAGGGCCTGATTGACCTGCGGTATCGGCAACGCGAGTGGTTCGGCAATGGCGGCTAACGGCAGCGGACCGAAGGCGCCGAGTCGGGCGCGGATCACTTCGATCAATGCGTCATCGACCGTCCAGATATCATCGAACCCGGGCAGCGCTGCTTGCGGCGGTTGCAACTTGGCCTGTGGATAAAGCGCTTGCAGACACTTCAGGCGCTCTCGCGCCAGCCACAACGAGCCAGGCTGCGGATGAGTAGTGACTGTGAGGCTGTCTTCGCGAGCAGGCTCGCGAAGCTTTTCTCTTGCCGTTACTGGCGGAACGGCCAAGCGGCAGGCGCGACCGCTCGCAGTCAGCGCGTCAAGCCATTCGCGCCAGTGTTCGCCAGCCTGAACTTCAAGGTCGCTGACGCACGCCAGGCTCATCAGCGCCTCGTGCATTTCATCGACGTTGGCCGGCGTCGGCCACGCTTGCTCGCGCACCGCGTTGATGGCGTCGGCGTCGAGTGCCCCGAGATCATCGGTGGATTGCGGATCGCTCCAGCGTCGGTTGATCACCGCTTGGGTGCGGCGTTCTTCCAGCGGTGCATCGTCGAGAAAACTGTACGGCCGCGCGCTGAGAATTTCCGCCGCCAGCGGCGATGGTGCCGGCAGATCGCGACTGATCAACCGCACCTCGCCACGCTCCATGCGCCGCAGCAGCGTGAGCCAGCCGGCGCTGTCCATGGCCTCGTGCAGGCAATCGTCGAGGGTCTGTTCCACCAGCGGATGCTCGGGAACCTCCCGCTCGCCGGCGAGGTTTTCCAGGCAGGCGATCTGATCGGGGAACACGCTGGCGATCAGGTCTTCGCTTTTCATCCGCTGCAACTGCGGCGCGACTTTGCGCCCGCCGGTAAAACGCGGCAACGCCAGGGCCACGCCGGCATTCCAGCGCCAGCGCACGCCGAACAGCGGCGCGTCGAGAATCGCCTGAATCAGGATGTGCTCGGCGCTGTTGCTGTGCAGGTACCGCCAGACATCATCCAGTTCGAAACTGTGGCTGGTGGACAGCGACAGGACGATCGCGTCCTCACTGGCGGCAGCCTGCAACTCGAAGTTGAACGTGCGGCAGAAACGCTTGCGCAAGGCCAGGCCCCAGGCGCGGTTGATGCGGCTGCCGAACGGTGAATGGATGATCAACTGAGTACCGCCGGACTCATCGAAAAACCGCTCCATCAGCAGCGTGTCCTGCGAGGGCAGGGCGCCGAGGGTCAGGCGAGCGCGGGCGAGATACTCCACCAGTTGTTCGGCGCTGGCACGGTTCAGGCCGAGGGTTGCGGTCAACCAGTCGAGCGCCGGTTGCAGATCGCCGGGGCGGACGCCAAGCAGTTCATCGAGGGTCGCTTGCAAGCGCGCCACCGCCGCCGACAATTCATCGCTGCGCCCCGGGGCTTCGCCGAGCCAGAACGGAATGGTCGGCGGCTGGCCCTGGGCATCCTCGACGCGCACCTTGCCGGTTTCCACCCGCAGGATGCGGTAGGAGGTATTGCCGAGCTGGAACACATCACCGGCGATGCTTTCCACGGCGAAGTCTTCATTGACGCTGCCGATGTTCAGGCCCTGCGGCTCGAGCAACACGCTGTAGTCGGCATTGTCGGGAATGGTGCCGCCACTGGTCACGGCGGTCAGTTGCGCGCCACGGCGGCCGCGTAGCGTGCGGCTGACGGCGTCGCGGTGCAGGTAGGCGCTGCGGATGCCCTGACGACCGTTGTAGCCTTCGGCGAGCATGGTCAGCAGCGCCTGATAGTGTTTTTCGTCGAGATCGCGGTAGGGCGAGGCTTGGCGGAACAGCGCCAGCAGCGCGTCTTCCGCCCATTCCCGGCAACTGACTTCGGCGATGATCTGCTGCGCCAGTACATCCAGCGGCGCTTCGGGGATGTGCAGGGTGTCGAGTTCGCAACGGCGCACGCAGTCGAGCAGGGCGGCGCACTCGATCAGGTCGTCGCGGGTGGTGGCGAACAAGCGGCCCTTGGGTGTGCCGCCGACCTGGTGCCCGGAGCGACCGACTCTTTGCAGAAACCCGGCAATCGAACGCGGCGAGGATATTTGGCAGACCAGATCGACTTCGCCGATATCGATGCCCAATTCCAGCGAAGCCGTGGCGATCAGAACTTGTAGCTCGCCGCGCTTGAGCCGCTGTTCGGCGTCGAGGCGGAATTCCTTGGCCAGGCTGCCGTGGTGCGCGGCGACGGCGTGTTTGCCCAGGCGTTCGCTGAGGTGTCGGCTCAGGCGTTCGGCGAGGCGCCGGGTATTGACGAAAATCAGCGTGGTGCGGTGTTCGCGGGCCAACTCGGCGAGCCGGTCATAAACCAGTTCCCAAACGTCGTTGGCCATCACTGCCGACAACGGCACTGGCGGCACTTCGATGCCCAGATCCCGTGGCCGGGCGTGGCCGATGTCGATGATCTCGCAGGGGCGATCGGTGCCGACCAGAAATCGTGCCACGGCATCAATCGGCTTTTGCGTGGCGGACAAGCCGATGCGGGTCAAGGGTTCGGCACACAGCGCCTGCAGGCGTTCGAGGCTCAGCGCCAGATGACTGCCACGTTTGCCGGCAGCGATGGAGTGAATCTCGTCGATGATCACCGTGCGCGTGCTGCCGAGCATTTTGCGTCCGGACTCGGAGCCAAGCAGCACGTACAGCGATTCCGGGGTGGTCACCAAGATGTGCGGCGCGCTCTTGCGCATGGCGACGCGATCTTTCTGTGGAGTGTCGCCGGTGCGTACGGCGGTGGTGATTTGCAATTCGGCCAGGCCCATCTGGCGCAGCTGCTCAGTGATTCCGGCCAGCGGATTTTGCAGGTTGATGCGGATGTCGTTGGACAGCGCTTTGAGCGGTGAAACGTAGACCACCAGGGTTTCGTCGGGCAGGCCGTCGGGGTTTTCCAGGCCACGGTGGACGAGGTCGTCGAGCACCGCGAGAAACGCGGTGAGGGTTTTACCGGAGCCGGTGGGCGCGGCGATCAGCGTCGAGCGGCGCTGGCGGATCAATGGCCATGCGCGGGCCTGGGCGGCGGTGACCGACGGGAAGGTGCTGCTGAACCAGGCGCTGACGGCGGGGTGAAAGCCAGCCAGGGCGGCGTCCTTGGGGATGGGCAGATTCATGCTCAAGTTATGCGGGTGGGGGCGACAAGATGCAAGTACCGCTGGGGAGCTGCGCTGTTCATCAGGGCCTCATCGCTGGCAAGCCAGCTCCCACAGTGATTGTTGTTGTTCAACAGTTTGGCAATCAACACTGAACCCTGTGGGCGCTGGCTTGCCAGCGATGGGGCCAGTTGATTCAGCACAATTCCCGGCGATCTACACTTTACGGGTGACGGTTGCGCACTAAACCCGCAAAATGCAACGATTCCGGCAATTATCGATGACGGTGTCACCCGCACCGTCGCTAAAGCCATCGTTCCAATCAGACTGGGCCTGCTGACTCTATGCGAATGCGCCTTATGTTACTGGGCGGCGGAAATGCCCTTGGGCAGGCGCTGATTCGCCTCGGTGCGGAAGAAGACATCGGTTTCCTCGCCCCCCGCCCGCCAGAAGACGGCTGGGATGCCGCGAGCCTGACGCAACTGCTCGACGATACCCGTCCGGATGCGTTGATCAACCTCGCCTACTATTTCGACTGGTTCCAGGCCGAGACCGTCAGCGAAAGCCGTCTGGCCGGGCAGGAACGCGCCATAGAACGGCTGGCCGAGCTGTGCCAGCACCACAACATCATCCTCGTGCAGCCTTCCAGCTATCGGGTGTTCGACGGTTCGCGGGCGACCGCCTACAGCGAAAAAGACGAGCCGGTGCCGTTGGGCCTGCGCGGTCAGGCGCTGTGGCGCATCGAGCAAAGTGTTCGCGCCACTTGCCCGCAACACGTGTTGCTGCGCTTCGGCTGGCTGCTCGATGACAGCCCTGAAGGCACCCTCGGGCGCTTCCTCGCCCGCGCCGAACAACCGGACGAATTGCTCATGGCCGATGACCGCCGGGGCAATCCGACTCCGGTCGATGACGCCGCACGGGTGATCATTTCGGTGCTCAAGCAACTCGACTGCGCGGCGCCGCTGTGGGGCACTTACCATTACGCCGGCCACGAAGCGACCACGCCGCTGGCGCTCGGTCAGGCGATTCTGACCGAAGCGCGCAGCCTGCATCCGCTGGCAATCGAAGCACCGACCGCTCAGGCCCACGCCGCGCGGCCGGACGCCGCCGAGGAACCGCAACACGCGGTCCTCGCCTGCAAGAAAATTCTGCACACTTTCGGGATCAAGCCCCGCGCCTGGCGCGCCGCACTCCCGGCTTTACTGGATAGGTTTTATCGTCATGGCTGAAGGCCCTGTTTTAATCACCGGCGGCGCCGGTTTCATCGGCTCGCACCTGACGGATGCATTGCTCGCCACCGGCCATTCGGTGCGGATTCTCGATGATCTGTCGACTGGCAAACGCAGCAACCTGCCGCTGGACAACCCGAAGGTCGAACTGATCGTCGGTGACGTCGCCGATGCCGCGCTGGTCGTGCAGGCCACGCAAGGCTGCAGCGCCGTTGCGCATCTGGCGGCAGTCGCTTCGGTGCAGGCGTCGGTGGACGATCCGGTGAAGACGCATCAGAGCAACTTCATCGGCACCCTGAATGTCTGCGAAGCCATGCGCCAGGCCGGGGTCAAGCGTGTGCTCTACGCGTCGAGCGCAGCGGTGTACGGCAACAATGGCGAAGGCGAGTCGATTGACGAGGACACGCCAAAGGCCCCGCTGACCCCGTATGCCTCGGACAAACTGGCCGGCGAGCACTACTTCGATTTCTACCGTCGCCAGCATGGTCTGGAGCCGGTGATCTTCCGCTTCTTCAACATCTTCGGCCCACGCCAGGATCCGTCCTCGCCGTATTCCGGGGTCATCAGCATCTTCAGCGAGCGGGCGCAGAAAGGTCTGCCGATCACCGTGTTCGGCGATGGTGAGCAGACCCGCGATTTCCTCTATGTCGAGGATCTGGTCGACGTGCTGGTGCAGGCAATCGACAAGCCTGAAGTGGAAGTGGGCGCGATGAACGTCGGCTGGAATCAGGCGATGAACCTCAAGCAGATGTTGCAAACGCTGCAGGAAGTGGTCGGTGAACTGCCACCGGTCAGCTATGGCCCGGCGCGCGCCGGCGACATCCGTCATTCGCGGGCGAACAACGCGCGTTTGCTGCAACGTTTCAAGCTGCCAGAGCCGACGCCGATGCGTGTGGGGCTGGCGCGGTTGCTGGGACGCTAAATCGAAAAAACAAAAAAGGCGCCTTTGCAGGCGCCTTTTTTGTGGGCGGGGTATCGCTTTGACGCTTGTGCAATCCCTGTGGCGAGGGAGCTCGCTCCCGCTCGACTGCGCAGCAGTCGCAAATTCAGTCAACGCGGTTTTTCTGAAGCACCGCTTTTGCCTTGTTCAGGGCTGCTTCGCAGCCCAGCGGGAGCAAGCTCCCTCGCCACATTAGCCCGCATTCACCACCACGCGAATGTTCGAATGTTGCTTAGAACTTGTAGCCCAGACCCACCATGTACACAAACGGATCGACATCAACATTCACCTTGGCCCGGGTACCCGGTGCCACGGCGTTGTTCTCGACGGTGGCGCGAGTATCGATGTCGATGTAGCGCACCTGGGCGTTGAGCATGATGTTGTCGGTCAGCATGTAGTCGGCGCCGACCTGCCAGGCCAGGCCCCAGGAGTTTTTTGCCTTGAAGTTGCTGAAGCCGTTGGACTGGGCTTCGCTGCCGACGTGCTCGTCGTAGATCCAGGTGTAGTTGATGCCGCCGCCGATGTACGGCTGGAATGGCGATTTCGCATCCAGCGGGTAGTACACGACGCTGAGGGTGGGCGGCAGGTGTTTCAGGGTGCCGAGTTTGCCGTTGGCCGCTGGCAGCGCGGTGCCTTTGATCTTCACGTCATGCTCGAACGGCGAGGCCGCCAGCAACTCGATCCCGATGTTGTTGGTCAGCATGTAGGCGAAGTTCAGACCCAGTTGGGTGTCGCTGCTCATGGTCGCCTTGCCGCCCAGGTTGGTGCCGCTCAACGGACCCTGATCGACTTTGACGCTGGAGCTGTCGGCCTTCGGGTTGACGGTGATCGCACCGGCGCGAACGATGATGTCACCGGCTTCGTGGGCGTGGGCGAGCGGGGCTGCGAGCGCGACTGCAAACAGCGAGGCGCTGAGCAAGGACTTGTTCATGGGAGCTCCAAAAGGACGTTAAAAATGTCTGATGTCCTATGGTACGAATCCGTCTGATACGGTCTTTTGACTCAGCTCAATGAAACAGTGATGCCCCGGTTTTTTGTGGAACCTTGGCCGGCCCCTTCGCTGGCAAGCCAGCTCTCACAGGTTTCGTTGGTGTTCAAAAAATGGGTGAACGACTCGATCACTGTGGGAGCTGGCTTGCCAGCGAAGGGGCCATTAAAAACATCACAGAAGTGCCGGAATTACTCCGGCAGCTCATACACATAAATCTTGTCCGCCGCCATCTGATACCCGGCATCCGCCAGTTCGCTGGTGGACGCCTTGACCTGCAATGGCCCCTCGACCCAGTACGGCTGATACAGCTCGTCGAGCTTCACGCCCAGCTCGCTTTTCACATGCACGATCTGGTTCGACGGCGGTGGCGGCACGTGGATGCAGGCGCCGAAGTAAGGCACCAGCAGAAACTCCGTAGTGCGTCCTTCTTCATTGACTTCCAGCGGCACGATGTAGCCCGGCAGGCGGATGTTCTGCCCGTCGAGACTCTGCACCACCGGCGCGTTGGGCATGTCCTGTTTCGCCGCCGGCGTCGACTCGGCCGAGAGCGCGTCGCCCATCTTCGACAGGTCGTGCAACGGCGTCATGTTCGGCACTTCCGGCGCGGCGTCCGGCGGGATCATCTCCGACCAAGTCAGGTCTTTCGGCGCCGCTGCCCACACGGGCAGGGCAACCAGCAACAGCAGCGCAAGCACAGCGCGGGGCATGGTGAACATCCTCATAAACGGATCGACAGGCCATCGGCCAGGGATTGGCGATACGCGCGCCAGGCCGGCACGCTGCCCATCAGCAGCGCGGCCGCCAGAATGCCACCGAGCAGCGTCCATTCATACTCGCTCGGCCACGCCAGCGGCAGATACAGCCCGTAATTGGCCTGTACGTAACCCTGCGCGGCGGCGATGCCGAGGTACAGCAACGCCAGTCCGGCGATTACGCCGGTCAGTGCCAGAGCGAAAGCTTCCAGCACCAGCAGACTTGCGATGTGCCACGGTCGTGCACCGACCGAACGCAAAATCGCCATCTCACGGCGCCGCTCGTTAAGGCTGGTGAGAATCGCCGTGAGCATGCCGATCAACCCGGTCAGCACCACGAACAGCGAGACCACGAACAGTGCCTTTTCAGCGGTGCTCATCAGGCTCCACAGCTCCTGCAAGGCCACGCCCGGGAGGATCGCCAGCATGGGTTCGCCACGGAATTCGTTGATCTCGCGTTGCAGGGCGAAGGTGGAAATCTTGCTGTTGAGGCCGAGCATGAACGCGGTGATCGCCTGTGGCGTCAGGTCCATGTTGCGTGCCTGTTCCGCCGTGATCCGGCCGTTGCCGCGCGCCGGTACGCCGTTGTGCCAGTCTATGTGAATCGCCTCCATGCCGCCGAGGCTGATGTGCAGCGTGCGATCTACCGGCGTGCCGGTGCGCTTGAGAATGCCGACCACGGTGAACGGTTTGTCATCGTGCTTGACCAGACTGATCGCCGCCACGCCGTGGGCCAGCACCAGTTGGTCGCCGAGCTTGTAATGCAGCGCTTCGGCGACTTCGGCGCCGAGCACCACTTCGAACGGGTCGGTGGCGAAGGCACGGCCGTCGGCCAGTACCAGATGCTGCTGGCGACCGTACTGGTAATGCTCGAAATAGGCTTGGGTGGTGCCCATCACCCGGTAGCCGCGATGGGAGTCGCCGAGGGACATCGGGATCGCCCACTTCACTTTCGGGTTGCTGGCGAAATGTTCGAAGCTGTCCCAACGAATGTTGTTGGTCGCGTTGCCGATGCGGAACACCGAGTACAGCAGCAGGTTCACCGAACCGGAGCGAGCGCCGACGATCAGGTCGGTGCCGCTGATGGTGCTGGCGAAACTGGCTTTGGCCTCGGTGCGCACGCGCTCGACCGCGAGCAACAGGCACACCGACAGGGCAATGGCGAACGCGGTGAGCAGGGCGGTGAAGCGGCGGTTGGCCAGGCTGGCCATGGCCAGACGAAACAGATACATCTCAGACCTCGGCAGACGTGGCGGCGCGATTGAGTTCGGCCAGGGACAGGTGACGGTCGAACAGCGGCGCCAGGCTCTGGTCGTGACTGACGAACAACAGGCTGGAACCGGCCTCGCGGCATTCGGCGAACAACAGACGAATGAAGTTTTCCCGGGCGTCGTAATCCAGCGCCGAGGTCGGTTCGTCGGCGATCACCAGTTCCGGCTGGCCGATCAAGGCCCGGGCGGCGGCGACCCGTTGCTGCTGACCGATCGACAGTGAGTCGGCGCGACGGCCGAGGATGCTTTCGTCCTTCAAACCCAGGTGAGCGAGCAGGGTGGCGGCGGCCTGGTCGACGCTGCCGTGACGCTGTTTCGCTCGCTCGGCACGCAGCTTGGAGAAGTGACAGGGCAACTCGACGTTCTCGCGCACCGAGAGAAACGGCAGCAGGTTGAACTGCTGGAAGATGTAGCCGGTGTGATCGACGCGAAAGCGGTCGCGGGCGCCGGCACCGAGTTCGGTCAGTTCCTGGCCGAGCAGGCGAATGCTGCCGCGCCCGGGTTTCTGCACGCCACCGAGCAGACCGAGCAGGGTGGTCTTGCCACTGCCGCTGGGGCCTTTGAGGAACAGGGTTTCGCCGGGCTCCAGGCGAAACGCCGGGATGTCCAGCAGCGGCGGGTGGCCGGGCCAGTTGAAGCCCAGGTCGGACAGTTCGATGAGTGCTTGGGTCATGGCACCAGTTTCATGTTTGATCACGGGCCCGTGTAGTAGCTGCCGAAGGCTGCGATCTTTTGATCCTGTTTTTAAAGGCAAGATCAAAAGATCGCAGTCTTCGGCAGCTCCTACAGGGGATTTTTCAGGCAATCAGAATTTCAGGGCGGCAGCCTTGGCGGTCACTTCGGTGCCTTGCTGGCCGCTCGGGCCGATCAGTTGTACCTGAATTTTCTGTGTGGCCGGGAAGGTATTGAAGAGGTTCGCCAGATCCAGGGTCTTCAGAGCACCCGGGGCCGCGCAGCTGAATTGATAGTGGGCGTGGATTTCGCTGTGATCGTGGTGATGCGCTTCACCACCCTTGGCATCTTCGTCGTGGTCATCATCGTCATGCTCGTCGGCAGCCGGCTTGTCGCCGAACAGCGGACTTTGCAGTTCCTGGCTGGCCACTTTGCAACCCGCAGCGGTCGGCAGGCTGAACAGCGCCAGCGGGTTTTCCAGTTTCGTGCGTGCGGCGGCGACCTTGGCCTTGTCGGCATCGCTGGTGGCGGCATGTTCGAAGCCCACCAGGTTCATCGCCGGGCTTTCCAGTTCCAGCTCCAGAGTCTGGCCGTCGAGCGCGGCGTTCAGGCGGCCGACGCCATGTTCGTGGGCACCGAGGCTGCCGTGCTCGTGGTCATGATCGTGCTCATCGGCGGCATGGGCGATGGCCAGCGGCAACAGGGCAAACGGCAAAGCGAGCAGCAGACGACGCATGGCGGTCTCCGGAAAGTAAAGTGAAGAGTTTGTTATGTAATCTTATAACGAAAGTCCGCAGAGTTTGCCCGTGCGCTTGGCGTTGCACAAGTCCCGTGGGAGCATGCAGGTCAGAAATGTGCAGGAGCGAAGCAGATGTTGCGGATACGCGGAACCGTTGGCGCGACGCCGGTGGATTTGACGGTGGAACTGGATGACAGCGATTGGGCGAGGCTCGGCGCAGCCCTTGGCGCGCAGCCGCAGGGTGATCAGCCTGAAGCGGCATTGAGCACGCCGGCAGCGAAACCACTGAACCAGGACGATGCGTTGTGGCAGGTCGCGCAGGATCTGTTGCGCAAGGCCGGGCAGCTCAGCGGGCCGGATTTGCTGGAGCAGCTTGAGGGGCTGACCGGCAGCGCCTCGGCGGGTAAGCGTCTGCTGGTGCGCCTGCGCCACAGTTCGGATGTAAAAGTGGTGAGTGGCGGGGATACACCGCTTTACAGCTGGATAGAGTGAAACGAAAAGATCGCAGACTGCGGCAGCTCCTACAGGTTCAGCGTTCCTGCGCAAAATAAGCGGTGAATACGATCCTTTGTAGGAGCTGCCGAAGGCTGCGATCTTTTGATCTTAATAAAGCGCAGCGAACACTTTACGGCGGTAAGCGGTCACCAGCGGATGATCGTTGCCCAACAGTTCGAACACCTGCAGCAAGGTCTTGTGCGGCAGGCCTTCACCGTAGCTGCGGTTACGGATGAAGAGCTTGAGCAAGGCCTCCAGCGCCGCTTCGTATTGCTGACGCGCCAGTTGTTGGATCGCCAGTTGATACACCGCTTCGTCGTCCTGCGGGTTCTGTGCAAGGCGTGCCTTGAGGTCGGCGGCATCCGGCAGGTCGCGGGCCAGGCCAAGGAATTTGATCTGCGCCTTGGCCCCGGCCAGTGCAGCCTTGTGCTCATCGCTCTTGACTGCGTCGAGCACGGTTTGCGCCTCACCCAATTCGCCGCGTTCGGTCAGGCAACGGGCGTAGAGGATCAGCGCTTTGGCGTTGCTGTTGTCTTCGGTGAGCATCACTACCAGCGCGGCTTCTGCTTCCGCGTAACGACCTTCATCGAACAGTGCCTGAGCCTGTTCGAACGGATCGGCAGCGGCGGGCGGCGGCATCTGCACATGCGGTTCGAGCAGGGCGCGCACGGCGGACTCCGGCTGCGCACCGGCAAAACCGTCGACCGGTTGGCCGTCCTTGAACAGCACCACGGTCGGCAGGCTGCGAATGCCGAAGCGGGCGACGATGTCCTGCTCGATGTCACAGTTGACCTTGGCCAGCAGCAGTTCGCCCTGATAGCTCTCGGCAATGCCTTGCAGCATCGGCATCAACGCCTTGCACGGCGCACACCATTCGGCCCAGAAATCCACCAGCACCGGTTTGTTGAAGGAAGCTTCGATCACCGACTGGTCGAAATCGGCAGTCGTGGCGTCGAAGATGTACGGCGTTTGCTGACTCATGGGGGATCTCGTAAAAGCGTGGATGGGGCAACTATACGGCTTGGCGGGGTGTGGCCGGAAGCGGTCAGTCTTTGAGAGGTGTGTTGCCTGCCAGAATGCTTTCGCGAGCAGGCTCGCTCCCACATTTGGAATGCGTTACCCCTGTGGGAGCGAGCCTGCTCGCGAAGCTTTTAGTCACGCCGCGCATGGTAAAGACTGACATGTCTGAACTCTTCCGGCTCCGCCAGATCCGGCAAGGTCATCGCCTCAAGCATTTCGATTCGCTCATACAACGGATGGCGGAAATCCCGAACCCGCGAATCCGCCACCAGTGCCTCGCGGCCACGGCTGAGAAACGCGTCGAGCAGCGGCAGGTTCTCGCGGTCGTAGAGCACGTCCGCCACCAGAATCAGATCGAAGCGGTCAGCCTCGGCAAAGAAGTCCGTCGAATAACTCATCTGCACATCATTGAGTTCAGCGTTGGCCCGACACGCAGCAATCGCCAGCGGATCCAGATCACAGGCCACCACTTCCAACGCCCCGGCCTTGACTGCCGCAATCGCGGCGATCCCGGAGCCGGCGCCGAAATCCAGCACCCGCTTGCCACGCACCCACTCGGGAAACTCCGCCAGATAACGCGCCACCGCCAGGCCGCTGGCCCAGCAGAAACTCCAGTAGGGCGGTTCGTGGAGGATGCGCCGGGTTTCATCCGGGCTGAATTCACGATCCATGTTGTCGCCGTCGATCAGCCACAACTGCAAATCGGTGCCCGGTAACGCACAGGCCTTGAGCCGCGCATCACCGAGCAATTCACCCAGCGCCTGTTGCAGGTCGAGCGGTACGGTCATGGTGCTTTGACAAATTGCAGCTGGCCCAGCGCCTGAGTGGTCGGCTGAGTAATGGTTTGCGACGGCAGGTGCAGGATCAACTGGCCCGATTGCGTGGCACGACCGCGCAGCTCAACCCGGGCACCAGCCGGAAAGGCTTCCGGATTGAAGCGCAGGCGAAACGGCAGGATCTGGTTGTTGCCGATCAGGCTGGAACTGGCGAGCAATTGTTGCGGACGCGATTTTTCATCGATCACCAGCAGCGCCAGTTCGACTTCGGCCCCGGCCGGCACGCCTTGCAGGGTGCCGCTCAGTTCCCGTTGATAGGCAGGCAGCGGACCCAGGTCGGCGGCTTCCTTGGCTTTTTTCTGCGCCTGTTGTGGTGCAGGGCCTGGTGTTGGCGGTTGCGGTTTGGGTTTATCGCTACCGCAGGCCACCAGCAGGGCGAAAAGACTGAGCAAAACGAGCGGTCGTAGCGACATTGGCAGCTCCAGAAAATGAAATCCGTGGATCAAACGATCATGGCAGTCTGTATACCGCAAACCCTATGGCTTGTCTTGCCACCGGGATGCGCTACCATGGCCCTCCCTTTTTTTGTTGCCAGCCACCATGCACTGTCCCTTCTGCGGTGCCAACGACACCAAGGTCATCGACTCGCGTCTGGTCGCCGAGGGCGAACAGGTGCGCCGCCGGCGTGAATGCCTGGCCTGCGGCGAACGTTTCACGACATTCGAGACGGCCGAACTGGTGTTGCCGCGCCTGATCAAAACCGACGGCAGCCGCCAACCGTTCGACGAAGAAAAACTCCGCGCCGGCATGCAACGCGCGCTGGAGAAACGTCCGGTGAGCGTCGAGCGTCTCGAATCCTCTCTGGTCCACATCAAGCACAAGCTGCGCGCTACCGGCGAGCGCGAGGTCAAATCCCTCGTGGTCGGCGAACTGGTGATGGCCGAGCTGCAAAAGCTTGATGAAGTCGCCTATATCCGTTTCGCTTCGGTATACCGACGCTTTCAGGACCTCAACGAGTTCCGCGAAGAGATCGACCGCCTCGCCCGCGAACCGGTGAAAGAATGACCCGCGCCGCCGAGCAGGCGATCCTCGACGCCCGTTTCATGGCACGCGCGCTGGAACTGGCGCGCAAGGGCCACTACACCACCCATCCCAATCCCCGGGTTGGCTGCGTGATCGTCAAGGACGGGCAGATTGTCGGCGAAGGCTTTCACGAGCGTGCCGGCGAACCCCACGCTGAAGTCCACGCCTTGCGCGCAGCCGGTGAGCTGGCCCGAGGCGCCACGGCTTACGTGACCCTTGAGCCGTGCAGCCACCATGGCCGCACGCCGCCGTGCGCCGATGCGCTGGTAAATGCCGGAGTTGCCCGGGTGGTCGCCGCGATGCGCGATCCGAATCCGCAGGTCGCCGGACGTGGCCTGCAGCGTCTGGCCGATGCCGGCATTGCCACCGAAAGCGGCGTGCTGGAAGCCGAAGCACGTCAACTCAATCAAGGTTTTCTGAAACGCATGGAACACGGCTTGCCGTTCGTGCGGGTCAAGTTGGCCATGAGTCTCGACGGTCGTACGGCGATGGAAAGCGGCGAAAGCCAATGGATCACCGGCCCAGCGGCGCGTTCCGCCGTGCAGCGTCTGCGCGCGCAGGCGGCTGTGGTGCTGACCGGGGCCGACACCGTGCTGGCCGACGGTGCGCGCCTGACCGTGCGCGCCGACGAACTGGGTCTGGATGCCGAGCAAACCGCACTGGTCATGAGCCGTCCGCCGCTGCGGGTGCTGATCGACGGGCGTTTGCGGGTGCCGCTGGACGCGCCGTTCTTCAAGGCCGGCCCGGCGCTGGTCGCCACCTGCATGGCGGTCGAAGAGCAATATGCCAATGGCCCGGAGTGCCTGATCGTGCCGGGTGATGACGGTCAGGTCGATCTGCATCAGTTGCTGATCGAACTGGCCAACCGTGGCGTCAATGAAGTGCTGGTCGAGGCCGGCCCGCGTCTGGCCGGCGCGTTCGCGCAGCGTGGGCTGGTCGACGAGTTCGTGATCTTCATCGCCGGCAAATTTCTTGGCTCCACGGCGCGGCCGCTGCTGGACTGGCCGCTGGCCTATATGAAGGACGCTCCCGAGCTGAAAATCACTGAAATCCGCGCGGTTGGCGATGACTGGCGAGTCACTGCGACGCCAGTCGTTTCGGCGAGCGTATAATTCCCGGCCATCGCCTTAGCGCTGGCTTCGTTCTCAAGGAGAACCCCATGTTTACCGGCATCATCGAATCCATCGGCAGTATCCGTGCACTGACCCCCAAGGGCGGTGATGTGCGGGTGCATGTCGAAACCGGCAAGCTCGACCTGAGCGACGTCAAACTCGGCGACAGCATCGCCGTCAACGGCGTGTGCCTGACGGCGGTTGAATTGCCGGGCAACGGTTTTGCTGCTGACGTCAGCCGCGAAACCCTCGATTGCACCGCGATGAACGACCTGAAAAGCGGCAGCCCGGTCAATCTGGAAAAAGCCCTGACCCCGACCACCCGTCTCGGCGGGCATCTGGTCAGCGGTCACGTCGACGGTGTCGGCGAAGTGGTGTCGCGCAGCGACAATGCCCGCGCCGTGGAATTTCGCATTCGCGCGCCGAAAGAGCTGGCCAAGTACATCGCCCATAAAGGCTCGATCACCGTCGACGGCACCAGCCTGACCGTGAACGCGGTGGATGGCGCTGAATTCCTGCTGACGATCATTCCGCACACCCTGAGCGAAACCATCATGGCGTCTTACAAGCCAGGCCGCCGGGTGAACCTGGAAGTCGATTTGCTGGCGCGTTATCTGGAGCGTTTGCTGTTGGGCGACAAGGCTGCAGAGCCGACGTCCGGTGGTATCACTGAAAGCTTTCTGGCCGCCAACGGCTACCTCAAATCCTGACTGAAGGGGGTGCCTTGTGGCGCTCAATAGCATCGAAGAACTGGTTGAAGACATCCGCCAAGGCAAGATGGTCATCCTCATGGATGACGAAGACCGCGAGAACGAAGGCGACCTGATCATGGCCGCCGAATGCTGCAAGGCCGAGCACATCAACTTCATGGCCAAGCACGCCCGTGGCCTGATCTGCATGCCAATGAGCCGCGAGCGCTGCGAGCTGTTGAAGCTGCCGCTGATGGCGCCGCGCAACGGTTCCGGTTTCGGCACCAAGTTCACCGTGTCGATCGAAGCCGCCGAAGGCGTCACCACCGGCATCTCCGCCGCCGACCGTGCGCGCACCGTGCAAGCGGCTGCGGCAAAAGACGCCAAGGCTGAAGACATTGTCAGCCCGGGCCACATCTTCCCGCTGATGGCCCAGGCCGGCGGCACCTTGGCGCGCGCTGGTCATACTGAAGCGGCCTGCGACCTGGCGCGCATGGCCGGTTTCGAACCAAGCGGCGTGATCTGCGAAGTGATGAACGACGACGGCACCATGTCCCGTCGCGCCGAGCTGGAAGCGTTTGCCGCCGAACACAATATCAAGATCGGCACCATCGCCGACCTGATTCATTACCGGATGATCCACGAACGTACCGTTCAGCGGATTGCCGAGCAGCCGCTGGACAGCGAACTGGGCCAATTCAACCTGGTGACCTATCGTGATTCGGTGGAAGGCGACGTGCACATGGCCCTCACTTTGGGCACCGTCTGCGCCGAAGAGCCGACCCTGGTGCGCGTGCACAACATGGATCCGCTGCGCGACCTGCTGATGGTCAAGCAACCGGGCCGCTGGAGCCTGCGCGCCGCGATGGCTGCGGTGGCCGAGGCCGGCAGCGGTGTGGTGCTGTTGCTCGGGCACCCGCTTGATGGCGACGTGTTGCTGGCGCACATCCGCGAAACTGCTGATCAGGCGGCGGTGAAAAAACCGACCACCTACAGCATCGTCGGTGCCGGTTCGCAGATCCTGCGTGACCTCGGTGTGCGCAAAATGCGCCTGATGTCTGCGCCAATGAAATTTAATGCGATATCCGGTTTCGATCTGGAAGTTGTAGAATACGTGCCCTCCGAATAATGACCCGGTGAATTCGGCATTGTTGACGTAGAACGATTGTGGCGAGGGAGCTTGCTCCCGCTTGGGTGCGCAGTGCCCACAAAAGGGGGCCACTACGCTGCCCAGCGGGAGCAAGCTCCCTCGCCACAGGTTTGTCATCGAACAGCAATGCGGTGTTTCCGGTCATGAATTTGTGGCTAATATCACTGAGGGATGCGTACGAGACGCGTCCCGGCTCTTTAAGAGATCTGACGAATGACCCTGAAGACCATCGAAGGTACCTTCATCGCCCCTAAAGGCCGCTACGCTCTGGTAGTGGGCCGTTTCAACAGCTTCGTGGTTGAAAGCCTGGTCAGCGGTGCAGTTGATGCCCTGGTTCGCCACGGCGTGAGCGAAAGCGACATCACCATCATCCGCGCACCTGGCGCCTTCGAAATCCCGCTGGTTGCGCAGAAAGTCGCCCAGAAAGGCGAGTTCGCAGCCATCATCGCCCTCGGCGCGGTCATTCGTGGCGGCACTCCGCACTTCGAATACGTGGCAGGCGAGTGCACCAAGGGTCTGGCCCAGGTGTCCATGGAATTCGGCGTACCGGTCGCGTTCGGCGTCCTGACCGTTGACTCCATCGAGCAAGCCATCGAACGTTCCGGCACCAAGGCCGGCAACAAAGGTGCTGAAGCTGCCCTGTCCGCTCTGGAAATGGTCAGCCTGCTGGCGCAGTTGGAGGCCAAGTGATTAGCGACGATAGCGATCGTTTCAACCCGCGCGATCCGAAACCTGCGGATGCCGGCAAGCCATCGAAGAGCGCCAAGCGCCGCGAAGCCCGTCAGCTC
This sequence comes from Pseudomonas sp. W15Feb9B, assembly GCF_000828175.1. Taxonomy (NCBI): domain Bacteria; kingdom Pseudomonadati; phylum Pseudomonadota; class Gammaproteobacteria; order Pseudomonadales; family Pseudomonadaceae; genus Pseudomonas; species Pseudomonas sp. W15Feb9B. Next base: position 80,227 of record NZ_JTKF01000062.1, read on the forward strand.
GCGACTCAGGCCCTGTATCAGTGGCACATGGCCCGGCAATCGCTGAACGAGATCGAAGCGCAGTTTCGCGTTGATAACGATTTCACCGATGTCGATGGCGCCTACTTCCGCGAGATCCTGCACGGGGTTCCGCAGTTCAAGAGCGAAATCGACACCGCGCTCAAGCCATGCCTGGACATCGAAATCGAAGAGCTGGACCCGGTTGAACTGGCGGTTCTGCGCCTGTCCACCTGGGAACTGCTCAAGCGTGTCGATGTGCCGTACCGCGTGGTGATCAACGAAGGTATCGAGCTGGCGAAAGTCTTCGGTTCGACCGATGGCCACAAATTCGTCAACGGCGTACTCGACAAGCTGGCTCCGCGCCTGCGTGAAGCTGAAGTGAAGGCATTCAAGCGCTGATACGCGCTTGAGACCTCATGGGCGAGTTTGAGCTGATCCGCAATTTCTTCGCCGCCGCGCCTTGTGCGCAGGGCGGCGAGGGCGTTGCTCTGGGGATCGGCGACGACTGCGCCTTGCTGGCGGTTCCCCCCGGGGAACAGCTGGCGATTTCCACCGATACGCTGGTGGCCGGCGTGCATTTCGCCGATCCCTGCGATCCGTTTCTGCTCGGTCAGCGCTCGCTGGCCGTTGCGGTCAGCGACCTGGCCGCCATGGGCGCTACGCCCGTTGCCTTTACCCTTGCCCTGACTGTGCCGACGGTGACTGCCGATTGGCTGCGAGCCTACGCCCGCGGTTTGAACCGCATGGCGCAGAGCTGCGGCATCGCGCTGGTCGGCGGTGACACCACGCGCGGGCCGTTGAGCTTGACGGTGACCGTATTCGGTCGCGTTCCGGCCGGGCAGGCCTTGACCCGCAGCGGCGCACAACCGGGCGATCTGCTCTGCGTCGGCGGCGAGCTGGGCAATGCCGCCGGGGCGTTGCCGCTGGTGCTTGGCCAGCGTGAGGCCGAAGCAGATATCGCCCAGCCGTTGCTCGATCATTACTGGTCGCCGCAACCGCAACTGGCGCTCGGTCAGGCCTTGCGTGGCAAGGCCACATCGGCCCTCGACATCTCTGACGGCCTGCTCGCCGATTGCGGGCATATCGCTCTGGCCTCGGGGGTTCGACTCGAAGTTGAACGCGAGCGCGTACCGTTGTCCGATGCTTTAGTGGCGTTTCTCGGTCAGCGCGGTGCCGAACGGGCAGCGTTGAGCGGCGGCGACGACTATGTGCTGGCCTTCACGCTACCGTCCGTCGAGTTGCCGGCGCTGCTGGCCGATGGTTGGCCGATCCATGTGATCGGGCGTGTGGCGCAGGGCCAGGGTGTGGTGCTGCTGGATCGCGAAGGACACGACATCACCCCGCAAATCCGCGGTTATCAACATTTTCAGGAGACACCGTGACAGATCACCCGAAACAGGTTCCGGCCGAATTCGTTCCGCCGTCGGTCTGGCGCAATCCCTGGCATTTTCTCGCGTTCGGCTTTGGCTCCGGCACCTTGCCGAAAGCGCCGGGCACGTGGGGTTCGTTAGTTGCGCTACCCTTTATCCCGTTGTGGCAGATGTTGCCCGACTGGGGTTACTGGCTGATGCTCGGGATCACCATGCTGTTCGGCTTCTGGCTGTGCGGCAAGGTCGCTGATGATCTGCGGGTGCACGACCACGAAGGCATCGTCTGGGACGAAATGGTCGGGATGTGGATCACCCTGTGGCTGGTGCCGGAAGGCTGGTACTGGTTGCTTGCGGGTTTTCTGGTGTTCCGCTTCTTCGACATTCTCAAGCCGTGGCCGATCCGCTGGATCGACCGGCATGTCCACGGCGGCGTCGGCATCATGCTCGACGACGTGCTGGCCGGTGTGTTCGCCTGGCTGGCAATGCAGGGGCTGGTGTGGATTTTCGCCTGATCCGGATCGTCAGGGTTAAGTGAGGAGACTAAGGATGGCTCGACGCTGGCTGGCGCTGGTGTTTCTGACCCTGCTGGGCACTGTTGCCAGTGCGCAGGAAGCTGCACCGACGCCCGCGGTCATCCATCTGGCCAGCGAAGACTGGGAAGACTACACCGCCGCCGACGGCCATGGCCTGGGCTGGGACGTGCTGCGCAAGGTGTTCGAGCCGGCCGGGGTGAAACTCGACATCCGCACCGAGCCTTACACGCGCTCCGTGGGCCTGGCCGAGCGCGGCGAAGTCGATGCCTGCGTCGGTTCGTACAAAAACGAGGCCAGCGACCTGCTATACCCGCGCTGGAACTTCGACACCGATCACATCTATGCCCTGGGCCTGGCGAGCAATCCGTCGCCGACCCCGGAAACCCTCGGCAGCTATCGTCTGGCCTGGGTGCGCGGTTACGACTATCAGGATTATTTGCCCAATGTGCGCAACTACAATGAGGTCGTGCGGCGCACCGGGATCCTGTCGATGCTCACCCATAATCGCGCCGACTATTACATCGATGCACAGACCGAAATCGATTACGTGGTCGGCCGGGCCAAGGATCCGACACAGTTTCGCAAGACGCATATCGCCGAATTGCCGCTGTACCTGTGCTTCGCCGACACGCCGCAAGCGCGCACACTGATGGCGCTGTTCGACAGGCGCATGGAGCAACTGGTCAAGAGCGGGGAGCTGAAGCCGGTTTTCGAGCAGTGGAAGCAGCCGTATCCGTTTGATTCAAACTGACGCACTGATCTTGCGTCCAGCACCGTCCCCTGTGGGAGCGGGCTTGCTCGCGAACGCGGTGGCTCAGCCGGCCTAGTGATCGACTGACACGACGCCTTCGCGAGCAAGCCCGCTCCCACAGGGATCTGCGCTGGTCGGGTGTTATCAAACTTTTTGATCGTTATGCCCGATAATTCAGCCTAAGCGTCTGCAGGAACCTGCTGTTACAATGCCGGCCTGCGAATCTTCAGACTTTTAGATCAGGAGCACACCGGTGCCTGTCGTTTTTGTCGCCGCTTCCAAGCTGCCAACGCCTTTTGCACAATTCACCATGCACGGTTTTCTCGATGAAGCCACCGGCCGCGAGCACGTCGTGCTGAGCCTCGGTGAAATTGACGACGGTGCCCCGGTGCTCGGCCGGTTGCACTCCGAGTGCCTGACCGGTGACGCGCTGTTCAGTCAGCGCTGCGACTGCGGGTCGCAACTCGAAGCGGCGCTCAAGGCCATCGCCCGTGAAGGCCGTGGCGTGCTGCTGTACCTGCGTCAGGAAGGTCGCGGCATCGGTCTGCTGAACAAGATCCGCGCCTACGAGTTGCAGGACGGCGGCGCCGACACCGTTGAAGCCAACGAGCGTCTGGGGTTTGCCGCCGATCAGCGTGACTACGCCATGTGCCTGCCGATGCTCGAGCATCTGGGCGTGAAGTCGCTGCGTCTGATGACCAACAACCCGCGCAAGGTCAAAGCCCTGACCGACATGGGCATCGTCGTTGCCGAGCGTGTGCCGTTGCACACCGGTCACAACCCGCACAACAAACTGTACCTGGCAACCAAGGCCAGCAAGCTCGACCACATGATGGGCAACGAGCATCAGGGCGAGGTAGACCGCGCGTGACCCGCGGTCAGGTGCGACGCCGCCTGGCGGTCGACTGGTGGAAGTATCTGGCGTTGGCGCTGCTGCCGCTGTTTGTCCTGAACCTGCTGTTCGGTCAGGGCGAGGGCATTGTGCCGGTGCTGACCATGCCATTGTTCATCGCCGGCGTTGCGTCGATGTTTGTCAGCCTGAAGTTCTTCGGGCGCTACAAACACGCGCTGATCGCCACGCAGAAAGCCCTCGACACCCCTGATGAACCGACGGCCTGGATTGCTTTGGCCACCCAGCGCCGTATTGCCTTGCTCGCGGCATCGTTGCCGGCATGGATCGGTGCGCTGGCGGTGTTCGTCGGCCTTGAAGCCGTACCGCTGATGTTGCTGGCGCTGTCTACGGCCGTGCTGTTCTACCTCTACCGTATCCCGCGTCAACTCGGCTGATGCGTCGTCTGTGGCTGGCGGTTCTGCTGCTGGCCTGCGCCGGCCCGGTGCTGGCGAGTCTGCGGGTGGTCAGCCTCGCGCCTTCGCTGTCGGAAATCGTCGTTGAGCTGGATTCGGCGGACCTGCTGGTGGGCGTACTCGATGCTGGCGAGCGTCCTGCCGCCATTGCCGATGTTCCCTCGGTGGGGCGCTATGGGCAACTCGACATGGAGCGCTTGCTCAGCCTCAAGCCTGATGTGCTGCTGTTGTGGCCCGGCAGTGTCGGCCCGGCGCAGCGCGACCAACTCAAACGCCTGAACATCCCGACCTACGTTGCCGAACCGCACAATCTCCAACAGTTGTCAGCGCAGATCGAGACGATTGCCGCGCAACTGGGGAGACCTGAGCGTGGGACGAAACTGGCGGCAGACCTGCGCCAGAAACTCGATGACCTGCGCCAGCGCTACCGCCGGGACACGCCGCTGAACGTGTTCTATCAAGTCTGGGACAAGCCGCTGTACACCGTCGGTGGCGGGCAGATCATCAGCGATGCGCTCGAGGTGTGTGGCGCTCGCAACGTGTTTGCCGACCTGAGTTTGCCGGCGCCGCAGGTGAGTATCGAGGCTGTGTTACAGCGCAATCCCGAGGTGATTCTGGCCAGTGATCAGACCCAGCTGGATGCGTGGAAGGCCTGGCCGCAGGTGAGTGCGGTGGCACATGATCAGTTGCTGCTGGTCAGCGACAAAGGCCTGGAGCGCCCGAGCGGCCAGATGATCGAAGCAACCGCCAAACTCTGCCAACTCATCCAGCCACACCGCTGACCCCTGCAGGAGCTGCCGAAGGCTGCGATCTTTTGATCTTGATCTTCGGCGACTCCTAGTCAGCCACAAGCAAGATCAAAAGATCGCAGCCTTCGGCAGCTCCTACAGGGAGTTCAGTTAAGTCCCGGAGTCCAGGTGATGCCAACTACCCAAACCCGACCTTCCTCGCGATAGCCAAACTGGCTACCGTCATAGCTGTACAGCGCACGGCTGTAACCCTTGTCCAGCAGGTTATCGACCTTCAGATCCAGCTTGATCTCGCGGTTCAGCGTCCAGCTGCTGCGCAAGCCGACGGTGCCGTAGCCACCCAACGGCTGGGTGTTGTTCAGATCGTCGTAACTGCTGCTGACCAACTGCCAGCTCGCGCCCACGCCCAACCGGTCGAACTGGCGATCCAGATCCCAACTGGCTGTGCGCCGCGCGCGACGCGCCAGGGTGTGCCCGGTATCGCGATCACGCGGGTCGATAATCGCCACGCCGAGATTGCTCTGCCAACCGAACAGTTCCTGCTTCAGCGCCGCTTCAAAGCCATTGATCCGTGCCGAAGCCACGTTCTCCGGGCGTGAGTTGCTACCGAAGATGATCGCGTCTTGCAGGTCCGTGCGGTAAATCGACGCTTCCAGCCGACTGCTATCGCTCAACTGACTGCGCCATTGCAGTTCGTAGCTTTTCGAGGTTTCCGGTTTCAGATTCGGGTTGCTGAAATCCGGGTAGTACAGGTCGTTGAAGGTCGGCGCGCGGAAGCCTTCGCTGTAGCTCAGCAGCAGGTCGTTGTCCGGGTTCAGCGGCAGGGTAAAGGTGCCGCTCCAGGTGTTCTGGCTGCCGAACTGCTGGTTGTCGTCGTGACGCAGGCCCAGTTCGGTGGAGAAGCTGTCGGCCTGATAACGATGCTGGATGAACGCGGCGCGGTTCCAGCGGCTGTCCTCGTTGAATGCGGTGCTGCTGTTGACCCGATCTTCGTACCAGTCACCGCCGAGGATCAGGCTGTTGCGCGCATCCAGGGTCAGGTCGTTCTGCCAGTTCACCGAGTCGCGATAGGTATTGAACACCGTGCGCTCGTCGCTGAGCTTGTCGAAGGTTTTCTCGCGATTCTCGCTGTGGCCGAATTCGACGCGGGTTTTCCAGATTTCGTTGACCCGCGCATCGATGTAGCTGCTGATATTGCTGACGTTGAAGTCGCTGTAAGGCTGCTGTTGCACCGATTCGAAAGTGGTCGTATCAAAGCGGCCGAACGGGTTATCGAACTCGCTCTTGCCACGGTTATCCAGCAGGTTGGCGCCGACTTCGATGTCGTCGGTCAGCGCATGGCTGAGGCTCAGGCTGATGGATTTATTGCGGTAGGCATCGTGATCGCTGTCGCTCGGGTACGACGCGTGAGTGCGGTCGAGGCCAGCGGTGTCATCGAGGCTGGCGCCAAGATTGAAGCGGGTCTTCTCGTCGCCACCGGACAGGCCGAGGCTGCGTTCCCAGGTCTGGTTGCTGCCGAAGCCGACGTGCAAGCGCGGCTGCAGGCCTTGCTCGGTGCCGCGCCGGGTGAAAATCTGAATCACCCCGCCAATCGCATCGCTGCCGTAAATCACCGAGCGCGAACCGCGCAACACTTCCACGCGCTCGATCTGGTCGATGTTCAGGTGCTGCAGGTTGCTGTCGCCAGAGGTCGAGCTGCCGATGCGCTGACCGTCGACCAGCACCAGACTCTGCGCCGATTGCGTGCCGCGAATGTAGATCCCCGGCAGACTGCCGCGTCCGCCAGCCTGCGCCACCTGCACGCCCGGCACCCGTTGCAGCAGGTCGGTGACGCTGCCCGGTTGCAGGCGGTCGATGTCTTCGCGGGTGAACACGGTGTTGGCGGCGCTGCTGTCGTTGCGCGCTTCGACCTGGCGGTTGGCGCTGATCAGCGTGTCCGGCAGTTTCAGGGCCTGATCGCGTTCGAAGGTGTCGGCGAGGGTGTTGGCGGTGGGAAGCAGGAAGAGGGGCAGGGCGAGGCGCGAGAGGTTCATCGGTGTTCCGTTGGTATTTCTGGTGTGCACAAAATTTCTAGCGACACAAAACACTGTGGGAGCGGGCTTGC
>NZ_JTKF01000063.1:0-34696 GCF_000828175.1 Pseudomonas sp. W15Feb9B
ATGATGGATCGGACTGACTTCTTCTTTACCTCCCGCAAATAAAGGCCCAAACGCCTGACCTCTAACCTGCGTACCAGTTGCGTACCAGTTCTGTTTTCCTCCTTTTTCCTCCCATCCCTTCTGTCGACGGCTTTAGCAAATTTTAAGCATCGGTTTTCGGCTCCAATCCCGGCACTGTTTATCGTTGGTTCAGGCGAGTTTTGTGAGAGTTAAACCGCGTGCGTGGAAGGCAGGCCGATCTCCGCGCTTATGCCTTACCCCGTTTTCAGGTTGACCCCTGGGAAAAAGGTAATTTTGGTAATTTTCTTTTTTATATCCAGATAAACGCAATTAATTCAGTAGGTTAGGCAAACTCTTGAAAGGTAATAATAGGGTAAGAAAAAGGTTAGAAAATTACCTTTAGCCGTAGTAATTTTGCCAACCAATAAAACCTTTTAAAATCAGCCACTTAAGAAAATATTACCTCCCGCCTTACCAAATATTACCTTCTAAGGTAATTGGTTGAAGCCACGATCTATAAGGGCTGCAGCCCATTTCTCGCATCGGCTTACCAAAATTACCTTTCTCCCAGCCTCGAACTGAAATCAGGCTCTGAGACGCCCTGCTATGCTTCCAGCTTTACGAACGGAGTCGAATGCATGGCCAGCGAATATTCCCTTACCGTTGTCCTCGAAAAAATGTACGAAAATCAGCTGGGCCTCGAAGCAGCGTTGATGGAATTGGTGTTGTTAGTCGAGCAGCAGGGCTACGAGCCCGTAGGAGAGAATGCGCGCGTGGCGCTTCAGCGAATTGGGGAAAATGCGGGGTTTATCCATCAGGGCTTGGCACGATTGAGAAATTCGGAAAAGGACTAGCTTGTGGCCCGCATTTTCAATGGCTCCGATAAGCTGTCATCAGGTCCTGTCGGCCCAACTCTCGACTGGAGCGGAACGGAATGAATCAGCAGCAATGGTACGACAACCACCGCTCCATCAATTCGCGCATTTCAACACCACAAGCAAAATTCCGAACCAATTTCTGACAACCGAAACCGCTCAACCATCTCTGACAGTCGCTTTTTTTAATCGACGACTGTTACCCTTGCATTTTGGAGTCAAAAAATAAGGAACGTTTATGGTTGCCACCTCTCTGACGTCAGTAGCTTTAACAGCACTTATAAGACCGATAGTCTCTGATCTATATAACGGCGCAAAGGGAAAAGTTCAGGAAGGCCTGTCGAAATGGTCTACTGATGAAGGTATAAAAAATATCGCACTCACCTTAGCAGAACTTGACAAGGTGAAAACAATTTGGTCGGGCGAGGACGAAACACCACTGAAAAATTTTTATTACCCATCAAGAATACAGCACTTAACAAAAAAACTTAAAATCAACTCTATTCAAGACCTCCCGAATGGAAATTTGGTGATCGAGGGAATTGTTGGACAGGGCAAGTCCATATTCATGCGATACCTCGCAGCCTCTGCACTAGCGAGTCCTTCACCTACAACAATTCCAGTATTTATCGAATTACGCTCTATCACTCCCAAACGCTCACTCATGGATTCGATATCGATTTACTTTGACTCCATCAGTATAAATTTCACTCCAGCGACTTTAGAGTACCTAGCGTCCTCTGAAAAAATCGTACTAATCCTAGATGGATTTGACGAAATACCCGATGAGTGCATTTCAGACGTACTGTTAGAGCTTGGAGTAATTCAAAGAAAATACCCAACATTAAAAATAATTGTATCTAGCCGACCGAGAAGCCACATCCAAAATTCCTCGGGATTCAAAGTGGTAAAACTAGTACCATTAGTAAAAAGTGACTACGACCCATTTGTTGCGAAACTTATCACATCCCCAGCAAAAAGATTTGATGTGGTAACAGCGCTTAAAGACTGCGCGGAGAGCATCAAAGGTTTGGTTAACACGCCACTAATGCTCACTTTAGTGGTTATGATCTATCAGACTGAAAAAGAAATCCCCTCCTCCCTTTCTGACTTTTTTGACAAGCTGTTTGGAGTAGTCTTCACCAGACACGATAAGCTGAAAGCAGGTTTCAATAGGCAACACTATAGCGGTTTATCAGAGAGTCGTTTGAAACGGTTTTTCGAAGCATTTTGCTTTATGGCAGTTCAAAATAAGGCTGGCCGCTCTATGAGCAACGGCAATTTCAACAAAGCCTTTGACGCCGCAAAAAAGTTTACAAAAGAACATACATGCGAGAATGAAAATTTTCGCAAGGACATTATCAAAGTCGCCTGTCTAATGCTGGAGGAAGGAATTGACACAGTTACTTACCTTCACAAAAGCATCTTGGATTATCACGCAGCTGCATTTATCCGCGACTTATCTGAAGCACAATCTGCAAAAATCTATGCGTCGATCATAAAGAATTACCGTCAATGGGAACATGTACTCCAGTTCCTTAAAACCATCGACCGTCTGCGGTACTCTAAGTATTATATTCTTGGTTACCTACCAGCCGAGCTGAATAAAATCAGCAATCTAATCGATAACAACGACAGCAACGAACTTATTAGATTCCTAGACAAAATAATGCCGAGCGCCGCTTTAGATGTGAAAGGCTTCCGGATTGAAAGTTTCACTAGACCTAGCGCTGCAACTTGCGAACTCTACGTAGAGATCGCAGACGCATTCCCACTAGCGATTTTTAATCAGTGCGCCCACATGACTTCTCACAAAATCTCTAAAGCCGCCCAACTGGATGGTTATGATACACCTGAAAAAAATGAAAAGCTTAGTTTAAGCATTCGATCCATACTCAATGGATTTGGTGATGAATATATTTGGAGCATGCTTAAGACAATTCAAAGCTCGACCATTCAAGTCTTGGAGAAAGCAGCTACAGACATCAACAACGAAATACAAGAAGAAGATCTTCTTGATGAAATAATGGCGGGATAAATTATCCGACTACTTTATATTCTCCAAAAGCATAAGTTCATTTCGATTATATTATAATGGGAAGCTTGACCAAGCTTCCCAAGCTGATAACAAGGGTTCGATTCCCTTCACCCGCTTCAATCATTTCAAGGGTTTCAGCTTAGCTGAGATCCCGCGCCCCCACTCCGGGGGCCGTTTTGAGGGCCGTTTCCAATGTCCGCTACTCCCACCGATGAGAATTTTGAAGGTCCGCAGTTCCTAAAAACCCATGGGGACCTTTTCAGCAAGCATTTCTCCACAGAACTGGATGAGCAAGCCGCAGTCTTGAAAGCTCACTTGTTGATTGAGGGGGTAATCCGGGACTTCTGCTACAAGTCAGTGCGAAATCCCGATCACCTTCGCGGTTTGCGACTCACTTTTCAGCAAATAGTCGGATTGGCCAGGTCTTTTATGCCCATGAATTCGGGAACCGAGCATTTTTGGGGGATGGTGAATCAGCTGAACAAGCTGAGAAATTTGATGGCTCACGAATTAGAGCCGGATCAAACCAAATCCGATAAATGCCGAGACGCCCTAATCACCGCATCAGGTCGTTCATCGTTGAATGGCAGCCTCGCCTACCTTTGCGGAGTCATGCATGCACTGATTTATGTGTCACTTGAGATTCAAGCTCGCGAGCTTTTATCTGAGGACGAGCGTGAACGCTTGACCGGCCCGCTGCGCTGACATTTCTAAAATAAGTTTGGGTCAAAAGAAACTGTAATATTTGTAATCTCAGCTACGAAAATCAGCTGGAGACCCTGTCGATTGAGGCCTCCAGGTCTACTGGGGAAAGGCGATATTTAGCGATACGAAGGCGATAGTATTACCTTCTTATAAGGCAGGAATCGGTCGAATTGAGGCGAACCAGATCGTTGATCGTATTCAACTCTGTGAAATCCACCAAAAACACCACAGTCCCCGTCTATCGTAGCTTGCAGAGAATCCAGCCTTTCCCATTCACAGCCAATACCTCCCAAACAATGAATCTGCACGATTTTGAAAACTCACAGAAACCCGCGTCTTAAAAATTTTCGCCCAATGAAACCGGGCACTTGGCCGCCACCCCTCCGTGACCGCGCAGCATGTCGACATGCAACCGCGCTGCACTTACCTTCAAAGCTTTGCACTCAGTGAAATGGCCTATCGCCTGCCAAGCCCCACAGCCGGCATGGGCTGGAGGATCGTTGTCACTACTCCAGGGCTTGCATTAAAAACGGACGCAGAGCCCGTCGGCGGGAGGGGGATAAGTGATTTATCAGCAGATTTTTTCTTGAAGCCGCAAATTTTCCCGCCAGCGATCCCGACCGGATGATTGGCGGTCACGCGATCGAGATATTGACCACCAGTCGCGTGGCGATGCACTGACATATGCCCGCCGGATATACTGTCTGTATATACAGTATTTTTTGAGACTCAGGTGCGGAATGAACCAAACTTCTGAGAGTGATATCCCTAGCGGTGGTGCTGCATTGGTCAGGTGGCGAATGCTCCTGCAAGACAGAGAAGCCTTATTGGCGAAACCGGGCGCACATCACAAGGCGCTCCTGTCTGAGGCCCACGACTTGCACCGTGCGCGGGTCATCGACTCGGTGGATTTATGCGACTTCCTGGAGCTGGCCGACGCCGCCCTAGCCTTCGCAATGGAAACTCTGCACGACATCAAGAACGAAGGTTAGAGGGCGCCTGTATGCACTTGCTGGTCACTCCGATGCGGTTACTTGGCGTACCGCTCACTGCACAGGAAAGGCGTCGGTATCCCGCGATCCAGGGCAATGTGATGATCAACTCGACGATGAGTACGGAATTAGGGCGAGCGTCGAATCTTGCTCGCTGTGAGGTGGGAATGCCGCTTGATCCCGATCCGCTTCCGCCGCTGCTGGATGCGACCTTGGCAGGGATGTCAGTCACAGGATTCGTTATCAGTGGAATAGAGATGATCGACGGGTGTGCCTATGCCCAGTCGTGGTGGTGTAGACAGGGGTGAAGCAAATGGTTCATATAGTCTGGCGGGGGTCAACATGTGCTGAGTGAAATACGAAAACGCCAACAGAAAAGGACATCGTATGCTGCAAGCAAGTACTGGCAAGCTGTTTACAAATCCGACTGGGCACACGAACCTCTTGCGAGGCGTGCTTTATACGAACATGGATGTCTATGGTGAAGAAAGTATTGAAACTGCTTTCGGAAAAATATACGCAACCTCTATGCGTCGACGACCAAACGTCATGTCTTGTGAAATCGTTGAGCATATTGAATATCACGGAACTGGGCCAGGTATACTTGTATCGAACTCAATCGATGTATATCTAGGTGATTTTTCCGACGTAATATCTTTTGCAATGAATGTCATTTGCACTCCCGATGTAGAGCTTGCTAATAGACTCTTAAATGAAACCCCGCGACCTGGTCTTACCTCTCCTAAAAAAATAGTGAGAAGAATATATGACAGCAATATTCATGTCGCGAGGGAGGAATTTCGCGATCTTGAGAAATTCAGCTCTGAACTGTTAGGACTTCCCAGGCAAAAATATTTAAAAGTCATAAAGGCAATTCGAACCTATGTTACCGCCATCCATCGCTTGAGTGAAAATTTAGATTTGGCATATACCCTGCTCGTCATGGCGATTGAGGCACTGGTAAAAGACGTCGGAGAGTACACATCTACATGGGAGGATGTTGAGGAGCGAAAAAGACAAAGGCTGGAAAAAGCTATTGAGGGACTTGATAAGGATGTTCGTGCAGAAATACAAGCCGCAATTGTCGAAAGCGAGCATTTATCTCTTACAAAGAAATTTAAACATTTCATTCTGAGCAATCTGCCGCCTGACTACTTCGGTGCAAATGCTGCACTGCAAGAAAGCCCTATAGGTAAGGCTGATTTAATAGACGCGTTAGCAAATTTATACAACACCCGTTCAAAGTACGTACACGAACTTAAAGCGCTTCCCAAAGAATTCCATCATATAGCAGGCGCGGGTGCAGGAGAGATTGCCCTCATTGACGACAAGCTGCTGTTGACGATGCAGGGATTAACCAGATTGGTACGGTCTGTAATAAAAGAATATGTAAACAAGCAAGAGAAAATCGATCGTGAACCGTGCGATTACGATATTGAGAACCCGAATCTTGCCAGAATGAGAATGTGCCCATCGACCTGGATCAGCCGAGTTGATGGTCTTGGAAAGGATTCATTCAGCTTCTATTTTATAAATTATGTTGAGTTGCTTGACGGTTATTTGGGAAGCTACCCCAACGGCAAATTGTATGACGTGAGAGAGGTCATTGAAATAGGCTTCTCCATGAAAAGTAAACTTAGCATTGATCAACGCACATCACTAGTCGCACTGGCATCCTTATTTTTCTGCTTCGTGCCCGAGCAATTCAGACCAAATATAAAAATATCAAAACAGGACCATAAAATAAGTGATGCGCCTTCCATTCAAATCTTGATATTGAAAACGATAACTGGCACGGATACGGACTGGTCGTGTTCTCAGCATGAAGAAATTTTCAAAAAATATTACTCGACTCGTTTCAAGCCCAGTGGTTTCAGAGTAACAAAAAAATTGGAAGCTGGACTGGGATTGGCGTTCGCAGAAAAACTTCGAAAATCCGGAGAGCACGAGAGGGCTTTGGCACAACTTCGTTCTACAGCAGATAACGTCCCAAGCATGAAGATCATAAGGGAGCTATCAGACAACTACGACCCTGTCAGTGACATAAATTGGCTGAGCATAATTTATCCAAACTTAGTTAGGACTGCGCCTATATCAACCCTAGAGTGTAATGGCCTTTAAGGTTGCTCCGAATTTATTCGCTTGCGACGCCTGTTCCGTGAATGCTGCTGCGTTCGAAGGAACGGGACTTGGCCCATGCGTATGGGCCGCAAGCTGTGAGTTCATTAACTGCAATAGATCAAGCGTGTCACATACAATTTGGAACAGATTCACCGCATCTGAGCCGATCCAATTTTTCGGCGCATGCATCCGCTGACTTTCTCCGGCAACAACTCGACGCAAGCCTTCGATCCGCTCGTGCATGTCACCGCCCACTGTGGCGTTGAGCGTCTGCCCTACGACCAGGTTTAGATCCCGGCCGGTAGCCTGGTGCAGATCGTCCACCGCCGCCAGGCTCGCGGATCCACCCGACAACAACTTAAGCGCGCCCAGTGCCTCGATCTTTTTCACACCACCCACCGTCTCGGTCGAATGGTCATCGACCGCCCGCGTATGGCTCTGGAACTGCTCGCGGTTGTCCAGGGCTTCAACCTCGCGTTCGATGGCCTGATCCCGGATCTTTCCGTCTGTTTGGCGTAGCCAGTTGCCGTCGGCATCGACGCGCTGTTGGGCAGCGCCGCTGTGCTGCCACACCTGGTCGCCTCTCGGCACCTTGGGCATGCTCAGGCCATGCGGCAAGATCGATTGAATGTAGGGCTTGTTCGGCAGGCCGTAGGCGAAACACACCACCACCCGCGTGCCTTCCTCCGGAAAGGCGTAAATGCCCATTTCCTCGCCACCGGTGGGCAGTGGCAGGGGGACGCCGGACAGCGGCGGGATGGCCGGATCTGGCTCGTCGTCCGGGCCGAGAACAACAATGTCCACGGCGTAGCGCGGACGGAAGTCGTCGCACAGTCCAGCGTCCGCCGGCGCATCGGCCACGGCGATGACCTGGGCGAATCGCGGCAGGTGATAGCCACCGGTGAGTTCGGGAAATTGGCGCTCTACAGCGCGGCGGATTGCGTCTTCCATCGTATGGCCATCTGGTCATTGGCGAGCGCCACACTGGTGACACGCTCGCCGGTGTTGATCGTTGCACCTGGTCGTAACCCAGGAAGGGCCGCCACCATTGCGCTCTGGTTACCCTGGTAGCCGTCGAACAGCTCCGTGGGGATCTGCAGCGCCGCCCGGGCGCCAAAAAAGCCGTCGGCCCAGCTGCCGGCGAACACTTCGCCGTTGCTCAGCTGGTGCCAGGTGAAATCCGGAATACTGAACACCCGGGCCAGGCTGTCCATCGCCTGGTATCCGGCGGCAAGGCTGTAAAAGTACGGCGCCTTCACGCCGGCGTAAGGACGATCAGGAACGCGAAAGCGCAGCCCCGTCTGCTCGCTGATGGCAGCCAGCACGGCGCGCAGATCAACGTGACGCAGGTTCAGCGGCAACGGGTTGGCCAGCACGGCAGCCAGCTCACGGCAGAACAGCACCTGCTCTTTGGAATTGGCGGCGGTGCAACGCTCGACGTAGCCGATGAAGTGGCGCTGCAGCGTGCGGTCGTTGTAGCCGATGTCCAGCGTTACCAACCCTTTCAGCGGCTCGGCAGACTGAACGGTGAAATTCGCCCGCCCTGGACTGGTGGCGTCCAGCCGAACGTCTTCCTTGACCAGGGGAACAGGCGCGCCATTGATGGCCAGAACCTTGTGCAGCTTCACTTCTGCTCACTCCCGCCCAGCCACTTATCCACACGTCCCAGCACCTTTTCAAAGCCGCTCAGTTCCGGGTTGTCGCCCGAACCGGAACTGCTACCACCTTCGCCGACCGTGCTGCCCGGGGCGCCCTGGGCGTCGACCTTATTGCCGGCACGCCGCCCCTCGACCTTTTCCGGGTTCGATTCGCGCTCGCTCAGCGTGAACTGCACCAGCCAGGCTTTCAGGCTGTCGGCCTCGCGGGCACTGACGCCTTCGGAGAATTCGACCTGACGCACGCCGAACGCTTCGGCGGTGTCGTTCACGACGCGATACAGATGCAACTCCCCGCCGCTCGCCGTGGCTTCGGCCATGCGCATCAGGTCAGTCAACTGCACCCGATCAACAAAGGGGATCATCAGCGACACGGCCAGCGTCTTGGGCTTGAACCCCTTGTGGGCTTTGTCGGTGTTGCTGGTCTGCCCCGACATGTCGCCGCTTTCGATGCGCAGATTGCCGGTGACCTTGAGGTTCTTCCCTTGGACTTTTTGCCCGTCGAGCAACAGCGTCATAGGCCCACCAGCTCCCGTACAAAACTCAGCCCTTCCTTGGTGCCCACCAGCAGCAGGCCGGCACATTGCACCCACTCATGCCCGGGGGCATCGCCGCTCAGCAGCTCCTGACGTAGCTTGGTGGCATTACCTGGGCCGATCAGGCGCGCCCGTATGCTGACATCGGCGTTGCCCCCGCCCAGCAGGTCTTTCAGGTCTGCCAATTGTTGATCCCGCCCCTGTTGCTGGGCGGCTTTTCGAGCGGCCAGCGCAGCCAGATCGCCCAGCGGCGAACTGTCGGCGGCGTAGCCTTCCAGCACGGCCAATTGGCCGGCCATCGATTGCTTGGCAGCCTTGACCACCGTGCAGCGCTCCAGGGGCAGCCCTTGCCAGCGCGGCAACGGGCCGGCGCCGGGGATCTCCCACTTGTCGCTCTCAAGTTTCAGCAGGTGCTGGGCGCGCTGCTCGGTTCGCACCAAGTCGCCGATCGGCAGCAACGCATTGAAGCGCGACAGACCGCTGGCCAACTGTTCCAGGCGCGTCCCCAGGAACAGAATCGACAGTGCATATTGCGGCCCGATCGGACGGCCCGAGTCGGTGGCGTCCTCCAGTTTATTGGCCAGGTGTTCCAGTACGTTCGGCGCCGACAGGAAACGCTGGTAGCCCTTGCCCTGGCCGATGCCGCTCTGAAACGGCGTCACCACCAGGCACGACGGCACCTGGCCCAACTGTTCGGCCAGCGCGGCCCGTCCTGTCTCAATGGCGTTTTTCGCCGCATCACCGACCGGCCCCGGGTTGGTGCTGGCCAAACCTTCCAGGCCCGCCAGCCGCTGGGCGGTACTGGCCAGCTCGCCCGTGGCCAGATCTTTGGCGGCAGTCAGGCCGCCCATCCATTGCGTGGCCTGTTCCGGCCAGCGCATCGTCACCGGTGACCAAGTCATGCTGGCGGCGTCCATTTGATGGCGTCCATCGCTTTGCTGTCTTGTTCGTTGAACGCCTTGGCCAGCGCTTGGCGCAGGTTTTCGGCGTGCAATTGCGCCGCCTGCTTGAAACGGAAAAGGTCTTGGCCAACATCGCGCAATTGTTCGGCGGTGTGGGTTCTGAAAGCCTTGTGCTGCTCCATGTCAGTACACGCGATATCGGCGGCCAGGCCCGAGAGGATGGAACCGGTCAAATTGATTTGATCGACCAGTTCACTGTCGTAATGAAATGGCCAGCCCAGCGCCTGGGAAACGAACCCGGATTCGGTGTACTTGGTGCACGCCTGGTTGATTTCCTGCTTTTTCTGCTCATTTAGCGAAGCCAGAATCGCAGCGGTGTCGTCAACCCAGTGGTCGTTTTTCCAGACTTGAAGCGGCTTTGGCTGCTTGAGCGTGTAGCCGCTGGGCATCGGCGCGAAGCCGTCGAGCGTCAGCGACTCACCGGTCTTGATGTTGTACGCGGTTACGCCCTGGAAAAAATCCAGCAGTTGCCACTTTCCATCAATCCAGCACGCAGCCTTGTGTTCAGGTTCTTCCGGAGGCGGGATTTCGACGCAGCCTGCGGGAATCAGAAAGACGTCGGGTTCTAGCTGGCAAGCCTCCGCCTCAGTCGTGCCGACGTAGCGTCCGAAGGAATTGGTTTGATAGACGATTTTTCGGTTCATACAGGCGCTCAGTATTTGATGCAGACGAGAAATGCCACGTTGTCCGGACGGGACTCATTGCCCCCGTCTGCGGCAACCGTGACACCGTGAACGTGGTGGCCGTCGGCGTAGATGTTCAGGCCGTGGGTGTGTACACCGTCACCATTGATGCCGACGGCGTGGGTGTGTGCAGCGTGGGCGCTTCCGAACTCTCGCCAGAAGGCTCCGCCGGAGCTGGAACCCATCACCGATCCGGCAAGGTTGCCGCCGACGTTGATGCCTTGGTTGCCCATCAGAATTTGGGTATTTCCTTCACCAGCGCCTGCCGTCCAGGCCGAGTGACCATGCCAGCCGGCGGCGTCGATATGCCCGCCGTGACCGTGGGCACCTGCTCCGGCAGTTGACGCGGCGTGAGCGTGCGCGCGGTTTTGGTTGGCCTGTTCACTGCCCAGCGCCCGGCCAGCATCGACGGTGCCGCCGTCGCTCCAAGCTCGAATGAACTTGCCGCGCATATCGCGCACGTTGAAGGTGTTCACGCCGTCGCCGGCGCCGTAGCGGGTGCCGATCACGGCGAACAGCTTTGCGTAAGTGGTTCGCGAAATGGCGGCGCCGTTGCACTTCAACCATCCCGGCGGCGCACTGGTCATATCGAACGCGGCGACCATCCCGGTCATCGAGTCGCCGACTTGTTGCTGCAGCTTGTTCAGCGCGGCGGTTGAAGCAATGATCTGGCTGCTGTTGGTTCCCGGATCGTCGCTGATTGCGTTGGGGACATTGCTCAGCCCAACGTCTTCTTTCTTGGTGCCTCGGGCACGCAAGCGCGGGTAGTCCCCGTTCCTGGCTGCAAGGTAGGTAATCAGCGAAGCGTCGATTGGCTCGGCCACGCGCATATCCAGTGCAATGGAAGCGTTGGGAATCTCAGCGAGGGGAACGCTGTAGTGGCCAACGCCGGCGCTGTCGGTGTAATCGGTGCGATCGGCTCC
This sequence comes from Pseudomonas sp. W15Feb9B, assembly GCF_000828175.1. Lineage (NCBI taxonomy): Bacteria > Pseudomonadati > Pseudomonadota > Gammaproteobacteria > Pseudomonadales > Pseudomonadaceae > Pseudomonas > Pseudomonas sp. W15Feb9B. The sequence goes on from NZ_JTKF01000063.1 coordinate 11,491, forward strand.
GAACACGATGGTGTAGCTGGCCACAACGTCGTTGAGTTCACGTTTCAGGGCGACGTCAAGCCAGGCCACTGTGGGGTAGCTCGGCGGCTCGATCTTCAACGGGGTTGACCGCACGACACGAATCCCCGCGATATAGGCGCCGCCTGGGTTCATCTGGAACGAATCGTTAACCCAATCAATTTTGAAGCCGGCGCCAAAGAAGCACGCTCGGCCATAGACATCACCATTGATCTGCCGCTGACGTTCATCGATGCCCGCCAGGCGCACAGTGAAGTCATGCTGCCAGGTGCTGGCATCGATCTTTACGCCGGTCAGCGCCTGGGCACCGTCGAACGCCACCAGAAAGTTACGGGTGACGTTGTTGCCGATCTGCAGTGGCGGGATGTTCCTGCGCTTCTGCTGCAGCGGCACGTAGGACACGGCGAACAGCAAACCGTCCGCATCCTCGAGGCCGACCCAGTTGAAGTCCCAATCGCCGACGTCCGACCCCAGCTGCGCGCTGTAGACGATCTGGTTGGGGTTCACAAAACCGCTGTTTCCCTCGGGAATCTCGTAGGTGTGCACGATCTGGCCCGCCGGCGGCTTGCCGGCAGCACGATCCACCGGCGCTTCGGTAGCCAGCCCGGGCACGTTGGCGAAAATGAATTTCGTGATAACCAGGGACTTTTTCTGGCTTTGTTTCAGGGCGATTTGGCCTTCGCCGGCCAACGTAATACTGGCGCTCACTTTGCGCTCCTACAGGCTGGCGACCAGCGTCTGCTGGTCGTCGTTGAAGTCGATCAGGCCCACTTGCAGGCCCACGGGGGTGATGGTCACGAAGTCATAGCGCCGGCAGGTCCGACCGTATTGCTGGATCAGCACGCGCAGCAGCTCCGGGTTCAGCGATAGTTGCGCGTTGCTGAACTTCAACAGCACGACGTCCCAATCCCGGTCGGGCTGACGCTCCTCGATCTCCACGTAGCCGACGCCCAGGCGCTCAAAAATGCGTTTCATGCCGGCGGTGCTGCCGGCATCAACCGAGTTGACGAAGGCGTATTTCACGCGCAACCGGAACAGGCTTTCCGGCTCGCCGGCGAAGCGTGTTACGTCACGCTGCCAGGCCCACAACTCAAGGATGCTCAGGTGGCAGGTGTCGGGATCGATCTGCGAATAGGGCCAGCGCAGCCACCCGGAGACGGTTTCCCACCAGGACTGTGCAGCGGCCAACAACTTTGCCAGCTCGGTGCCGCCCAGCCAGAAAGGCAATTTCAACTTGATCATTGCGCCGTCACCTTCAACTGGCCCAGGCGCGGAATGTTCAGCCCGCTGATGATGTCCTGACCCGGTAGAAAGCGCAGGGAAGCGATATCGGCGAACTGCTGGTGGAGTTCTTCACTCAGGCGGCTATAGCTGAATCGCGACTGTGGATAAGTCAGCGTCGGCTGGTAGTCGGTGGCCGTGCTTTCGCGAAACGCCGCCCGCACGAACAGCTCGACCTCTTTCACCAAGGCGTTGATTCGCTCGGCGCTCAAGTTGGGCTTGGGCCACAGCCACAGCGTCACGGTCGCCGGGACTTCGGGCATGACCATGGCCAGCAGATCGTCGCCATGGCCGTGGTTGCCCTGGTCGCGGATATGCGCGTTGATTTGCTGCAGGTAGGTGTCCGCCGGCACGCCGGCATCAAACAGAATGTAGGCATTTGCGCTGCCCGGGCCACGGGGCGCGCCGTGTTCGAAGTACACGCCATCCGGACGCACGCCCGGGAAGGCGGAAATCATGGCGCGATACACCGCGTCGGTGTGCCACTGGTTAACCGCCGAGAACTGGTTACGCACGCGCAGACGCAACTGGTCGTTGGGTTCCGGATCTGCACCTGGCGAAGCCAGCCAACCGTCTTTGTTCACCACCTGGACAATGCCGGGGATCGGCACCGGCAGGATCGCGTAGTAACCCGGGGCCAGATTAAAACCGCTGCCGGCCTCGATCGCCTCGACTGGGACGTCCAGCTGGAGCTGGCCCTGCTGGAACGTCGCCGGCGCCGTGGTCACCAATTGATAGACGTTGCCGTTGATTGCGGCGGACTGCACCACAATGCCCTTTTCCAACTGCAGCACGCCGTCCGGAACGGCGCGGGTAAACAGCAATTTCCCCTGGGCCTTGGTCGCACCTTTACGCTCGACGTTGACCGCCCATGCCAGCGTGTCCAGCCAGGCGTCGACCGCTGTTTTCACAAAGAAGTTGGGCAGCACGGTCATGCACAGAAAATCCAGCAGCCACAGCACGGGCTTGGTCACCAGCGCGGTCATCACCCGCCAGAACGGCGAATAGCTGCTGGTGTTGGCCACTTTCGCGCCTTGGGCTTCAACTTCCTTTTCCCACTCGGCCTTCAATGCCGCCTCAGTGGTCGGGATGCCGGCATCGGCGATCACCTTTTTAAAATCGATGCTCACAGGCTGACCTCAATCGATCCGAATTTGATGGTTTTGGCGGTGACCAGGTACACGCCAGGCGCCTGCTCGGTGATGCGTGCCGTCCCGGGCACCAGGCGCACGTCGTCCTCCACCAGCAGTTCCATCTGCTGGACGCAATCGCGTTGACGCAGGCGGTCGCGCTCAGCCACCAGCGTCACCAGCAGCCCGCTGTCGCGGATCATGTGCGCGATGTCCTGGGCGATGCAGGCGCGGTCGTCGACCAGCAGCGGCTGGTGCGACGGATCAAGTGCCAGGTCGTTGCCGACGATCAGCAGATCCACGTACTCACTCATCCACCCACCGCCATCGCGACCATGTTTTCCATTTCCAGCGGCGTCATCTGCTTGCCGGTGTGAATGTTCACGTTCTCCACATGCGTGCCCTTGTTCTGGGTGCTGTTGTTGTTCTGAATGCTGGTGAGCAGGCCACCCGGCGGTACTGCAGACGGACGTGCCGGCGACAGGCTTGGAATCGCCGCATTGATGGTCTGTTGGGCTTTCTGCGCGGCGTTGGCGGTGTCGGAAGCGCTGGCAGCGGCGTCGACGCCTGGCACCTCGGGCATAGCGCCGAAGCGCGCTTCGATGTTTACGCCGGGGATGCTGTTCAGCAGCTCGATCACGCCGTTAACGGCCTTGGTGAAAATGCCGACGATGCTGTCCCACGCGGCCTTGGCCATGCCTGACCAGCCACCCATGGAATTGAACCAGTCGGACAGTTTCTGGAACGTCTCGGCCACCGCCTGGAACGCGGCGGTATTCATCAGCGCCGTCGTCCATTCGTCCCAGTAGAAGACGGCTGCGGCGATCGCAACGACCAGGGCAACGATCCCGACCACGATCCACACCACCGGGTTGGCCAACAGCGCCGCGTTGACCAGCCAAATCGCGCCTTGCCACAACATCATGGCCCCGCGAATGACGGCCAGGCCGGCGCTCAGGGTGTAGATCACGGCCACGTAAGCCAGCATTACAACCTTCTGCAGAATGAACACTGCGACGGTGCGCAGCCCCATCAGTTGGAAGACTTTCCACACGGTCAGCATGCCCAGCCAGGTCATGCGCATGATGCCCACCGCCATGGTCAGCGCTGACATGGCCGCAACAATGCCCATGATCGACAACGCGGTGATGCCGATAACCCGGGTGATGTTCGGGAACAGCTGCGACCAGCGCACCAGGGTTTTGCCGATGTCGACCATCTTGGTCATGAACGGCGACAGCACCGGGATCAGCACCTGGCCAAACACGGTTCGCATGACCTCGACCAGGGATGCCCATTGCTGCCAGGGATCGACCATCGCCCGCGCCATCTGCTCGGCGTTCTCCAACCCGCGCACTTTGCCCAGTTGCTCGATGCCGTTGCGCAGCCGATCGGTGTCCTTGGCCAGCGCGCCAATCACCTGGGCACCTTCGCCGCCAAAAGCCTCCAGCAGCTTGGCACCGGCGGACGCGCTGGTCAGGTCGCCGAACTTGCCCTGGAGCTTGTCCAGGATGGTCATCATCGGCAGCATCTTTCCCTGCTGGTCGGTGAACTTCATCCCCAGCTTTTCCGAGGCGGCGCCGATGTTTTCGAAAAACGCCTTGTAGCGTCCGCCGGCGTCGCCGCCTTCCATGGTGCTGCTCAGTGTGCCGATCACCGCCATCTGTTCAGCCAGGTCGACGCCGGACGTCGTGGCGATCGCTCCGGCTTCCTTGAAGGCGTCTTTCATGGCCGCGCCGCTGGTGCGGAACAGCTGCACCGCCAGCGCCGTTTGACCGCCGAGTTTTTCCACCCACGCGCCCTTCCCCATCGCATCGGCTTGGGACTTCTGCAGGTTGTAGAGCGTGCCGACGTATTCGCCCATGGTTTCGGCGTCGGTTTTGGTGGCCTTGGCCAGCAGGTTGCTGGTGTTGGTGAAGGTGGCCAACTGGTTGCCGGCCAAGCCTTTGATGGCGCCCTCAATAAGGTACGCGGACGCTACAAAGTCCTTGGCGTTCTCGCCGTAATTCACCGCGAACTCCAGCGACTTGCTGTTCAGCGCGGACAGAGCATCCTCAGCCACGCCGAGCGATCGCACGTCGCCAAGGGCGCGGTTGACCTCCAGCGCCGGTTCCATGGATTCGCGGATGGCGACCACGCCCGCCGTCAGCCCGCCCAAGCCCAGGCCGATCGTCTTGATGTGCTTTTCGCTTTGATCGGAAAGCTCGGCAAAACCCATTTTCACCTTGCCCAGGGGCGCAGTGACCTTGTCCTGCAAGCTGAGAATGAAAGCCAGGCTGGCGCTACGGTCTGCCAATGTCGTTACCCGTTCAGCGCAATGGCAATGCCGTTAGCTACGGCAAATTCCATGCGTCTCCAGTGTTCGTCCTCCAGCCACTTGGCCATCCCCATCGCCTCGGGCGTGGGTTCGACACCAGGTAGCCAGCGGTGCGTCAGGGCCATCAGCTGGCCCAGGCCGTTTTCGCTCAGGCGCTCAGCGTGCTCGAGCGCTTTTTTACGATCACCTCAACATTGGGTGCGTATTCCTCCAGCAGCGCGCCGGCGATTTGCATCACCATCACCGGGTTGGCCAGGATCGATTTCAGCGTGGCTTTTTCTTCCTGCTTGACGGTGTTCATCAACAGGTTGTTGCCCGGGGCGACCTTGTTGGTTTGGGTCAGAGCGTTGAAATACTTGGTCACGTCCGCCGGCGTCAGATTGAAGGTAAATTCGTTTTCGCCGACTTCCAGGGTGATTTCTTTGTTCTGTTCGTTCATTGGATGACTCACTTGTTGAGGTTGGGTAAAGGGTTGGTCGAGAGCGCCGGCGATCGCCGGCAAACGTCCAGGGCGTACTGCTGCAGTCCGACGATCATTTGCCGGCTTAGGGCGAGTTGATCTCGGAGGGTGAAATAATCCTGTCGAGCGTCTGCTGCGAGTTCGGCGCGTCCTGCATCAGCCACGCGGGGGGTGCCGGCGGTGGCGGACACAGATCCGGAAGCGGGACAGGTAGCGCTGACGTACAGCCGGCCAGTGCCATCGCCAACAGCGCGGCGCAGGCGTTCGTTTTCAGTGCGTGCATCGGTCAATTCCTTGGTGTTTCGTTGGTCGATCGCATCCCGCTCGGCGAGCATTTCACCGCTGATGCGTACCGCTTGGCGCAGGCCGACCACCTCAGTGTTCAGGCCTCGCAGGTCTTCCAGCGCGTCGTCGCGTTGATCCACCAGCCGGATAAACCAATACAAGGGCACCAGGGCGGCAATGAGCATCCCGAACAGTGCGGCCTTGAAAGGTGAAATGGTCATTTCAGGCAGACTCCCACCTCGGCCAGCCGCCGGTTGTGCAGCCCTGGTACAAAGCGTTTCTGGCCGTTGGCGTCAGTCACAAAGGCCCACACCGGCGTCTTGCCGTCCGGCGCCCAAGCCAGGGCTTTGCAGCCTTCGGCGATGCGACCGGCGTTAATCAGCGCGACCGCTCTACTGGCGCAGGTGCTGGCCGCACCAAAGTTGTGGCCGTGACTGGTCAGGGCGTCGAACGTGTTCTGGCCCACGTTCGGGTTGGTGATGCACTCGGCCAGCTGCAGCTGCGTTTTGCGGATCACCAGTTGCTCCACCTCGGCGCACTTGGCAGGCGACCAGTAGTCGCCGACCACGACTGGGTACGGGCTGGTGAACCGGGTGATGCCTTTGCACACCGTAGGCAGCCCGCCGGCCAGTTTGTCCGCGTAAACGGTGTTCTGACCGTTGCCTTCCCAGGTGCCCAAGAAGATCACCAGCGGCGTGCTGGCCAGCGCGATCAAACCGGCGGCTATCCGCCCGCGCAGGCTCATGGGAACCACACACGCAACAGCGCCGGCACGACCATCTGCAGCACAGCGCCAACCAGCGTCAGGATGGTCAGCAAACGCCCGACTTTGGAGCCGATCACGTTTACCGCAAGGGTCAACGCCTGCTGTCCTTTGTTCAGTTCCTTGAGCTGGCCAGTCATGTTTTCGAATTGCTGCTCAAGCTTGGTCACACGAGTCGGCACGGTTTCGTGACGGCCTTCAAACTCGTTCATGCGGTGCTCGATCACGGCAAGTTGCCGCTCCAGCGTTCCCAGACGCGAAGTTTCAGTAGTCATCGGCGTTTACTCTTCTCAACGTCCGTCTGGCACGGAACGCACCGCGTCATACCGCCCAGCGCTTGGCGTGCCGGCGGGATCTCTTTGTCACAGTCCTGGCAATGGGTCAGGCTTGGCCCGACCGGCATAGGCGTCTGCAGCTGCGCCTTGATCGCCTGGTCACGTTGGCGTTGCTCCAGCTCCTGGGCACGGTCGAACCAGTCCACCATTAGCGCAGCCCCTCGGTTTCAGCAGCGGCCAGGTAGGGAACGCCATTGATGCGGATGAAGTCCGGGCTGGTGACATCAAACGGCACCTTGTATTTGCTCTTTTCGCCGCCCTTCGGGTCGATCGACAGCAGGCTGGACACCTTCAACCGGCAACCAAATGCCTCCACACGCATTTCCTCGTCCTCGCCGGCCTTCGCGAAGAACACCGAGTCAAAGGGTTTCAGCTCGCGAAAACTGCCTGCCGAGCGGGCGGCGTCCACCAGCAGGTTGAAATTGGTGCTGTCCAGTTCCAGTTCGCCGGCGGCGGCAACATCGCCGTCCACGTAGCCGTCCGGAACGCCACGGGTTTGGGCCACCGCCGAGTTGTCGGTAATGTCCAGGGTGCAGCTCTCGACGTGCAGCGCGATGTCGCCCAGGTTCACGTCAAAGTTCTTGCCGCCAATCTTCGCCATGGCGCGTTACTCCGTTTTATCGGTGGAAAGATCCAAGGCGATGTTCGCCGCCAGGTCTTTCGGGCAGTTGAGGGGTTTGAGCTTGAAGTAGGCGACCACCTTGGTTTTGCTCAACCAGGTCAGCACCAGGTCGCCGTCCTTCGGCGGCTCGATGTCGCCGGGAAAGACTTGGCCCGCGAACGTGACGGACTTGGCCATGGCTCGCAGTGGAGCCATCAACTGGTTGGTGTTGACGGCCATGCTGTTTGGGGTGTTGTTCAAGCGGCGATCGGCCACGCGACGGATCAGCAGCGCCCGAATCAGGCGAGCGGCTTTGTCGGTGATGCGCAGGTATTCGACGACCTGGAAGTCGCTGCCCGGGGTGTCCAGCATGTTGCCGTCCCCCCAATACACGCCCGGATAGTCCGGATAGGTTTGCGACACCGAGTACCGCGCCCGATCCAGTTCAGAGCGCACAGCCGAGGGCAAGGAGATTTTTTCGCCATCAATCGGCACCGGGCCAAGACCCAGCACCGCACCAGTGGCCACACGCATCGGGCTGTCGGCGATGCTCACGGAAGCGTTGGCCAAGCGGCCAGCCAACACGCCCAGATCATTGCCGTGCAGCTGCGGGACCACCAGTACACGCGGCGCGGCGAGATTGGCCAGCATCGTTTTTCGCTCACCCACGTACTTCGCCCAGGTCTGGTCGGCGGTGATGCCGGCAGTGCACGCCATCACGAAGATTCGACGCCCATAGGTATTGCTCAGCGAGATAGCCGCGTCATTCATGGCCGAAAGTTCTGCCGGTGCAGTCACCGGTTTGGTGATGACCACCGCCTCGACGGAGTAGCCCAGTTGCTGGGATTGCTCTAACGCATCAGTCCAATTGCCCTCGGCGCCGATCGGAGCGGCCACGCATGCCCAGCGCTGACCACCGTTGAGACGGGCAGCGGTGATTTGGGTTTTCAGATCGCTGGCCGCAACGCCCAGGGCGGCGTCCAGATCGCTGTCGGTATTCAGGGGCAGGAACTGCCCGACGTTCTTGCCGGCAGGGCCGATGAAAAGAAAGTAACGCTCAATCTCGCTCACTGGCCCTTGGCCCAGGTTGAGATTGTCGACGGTGACTTGTCCGAGTGCCATGCAGTGCCTCGTTAGCGGGGTGAAGTTAGGATTTGTTGCATCACCTGGTTAATCAGGAGATTGGTTTCGCGTTCGGTTTCGGCGCCGATGAACTGGCGTTTCGGGAGCGTGATTTCCCAGCTTTGCGCGCCCGATGACTCGCTGCGCTGGTCGTCCAGGATGCGGATCAGCAAGCCCGCCTTGGCGTAATTCACATGCTCTTGAATCCACGCCACCGACGGCCTGGTCAGGCTCTTTTTGCCCGCCTGGCGCACACGAAAGCCCAACCGGCGCAGACGTTTGGCCTGTTTCTCGGTGGCAGCCAGGCCAGGCGGGGTTTTGTTCCAGCGGCGCATCTGCGCGGCGGTGCGTCGCTCGCTGACGCCGTAGTGCTGCTGGGCGGCGACCCATCGGGTCAGGGCGTTTTTCCAGCCTAATTCCGCTTCATCAGCGGTCAGCCGGGTGACCACCATCAGCTTGGCCAAGCCGGCTTCCATCTTCTTTTTGCCCTTGCCTTCGCCCTGGCGCGGGGCGAACGCCGACCCGTCCAGGTTCTGCTGGGCGCGCTGACGCTTGCGGCTCATCGTCCGCACACGCTTGGTCACCTGGTTCAGCAGTCGCCGGCGCAGTTGCGGCGGCAGGCTCAGCAACGCCAGTTGCTCGCGCACGCCCAAGCGCCCGCGCACGTCGAGTTCGAACGTGCTACGCCCCGCCATTGGTGGCCACCTCGCCGCGCTCAGCGATCCACAGATCGAACGGAACAAATGCCCAGGTCTTGCCAAAGGCCTGGATCTCGCCGTCCGGATCTTCGGAGAGGTACTGCGGCTCGACGAATTCCAGCGTGACTTCCACGTCGAACAGATCGGCGTCGACCGGCTCCACGGCGAATTCCGGCGCCGGCAGCTCGTGGCGGTCGCGATCAGCGTCGTGGTTCTCCAGCCAACTGCCGACCAAGGCCATCATGCGGGCCGGATGATCGGCGAAGCGCTCCATGACAATCACGGCGCGATAGTGCATGTCGGCAAAGTGCATGCCGTCGACGTCGGGTTTCCAGATCAGCGAAAGCTTGACCTGCTCCGTCCAGCTGTCGAGCTGTTCAGGCTCGACCAGGCGGCGTTCGAGTAGGTAGGCAGTCAATGCCTGCAGCTTGGTCATAGCAATGCCGCCGTGATGCGGCCACGGCCCTGCAGAGCGCGCACCGCCTGTTGGCTGAACGCCAGAAACGTGTCTTCACGCTCCGGCGCTTCCTTGCCGGTGTTCTCGGCGCTCTCGCGGCGGGTCACGGTCGCGAACTGCTGCAGGGCGCTGGCCTTGGCGCGGCAATACACGGCGCGCTTGTACAGCCGGGCTTTGAAAGCACGCTCAGGCAGCAGCATCGGATCGGCTGTTTCCACGGTAACGATGCCTGCTGCCAGCCAGCTGGCTTTGAGCTTGGCCAGGTCGGTATTGACCTCGGCCATAGCGATAAACAAAGCATCGGTCAGCAGGTCGCCCAGGAACTCCGCCGGCAGGCGGTAGCCCTTCTGGAACTCGGCCACGGAGAGGTTCGGCCAGAAGCCGTCGTTCTCGATCGCCTGTTCCACGATGGTGGTGGGTTTCCCGGAAAAGCTCATTGCTGACCGCTCAAATAGGGCGGGGAGACTGTTTTTCGTGGGGCTGGCCATGAATGGCAGACACACGTCCACAGGTCCCCGCTGGGGGGGGGTAGTCGGTTATTGGGCGCCGTTGGTGGCGGGTGCTTGTTTGGCGATTGCCTTGCGGCATTTCGCAATACGCGTTTCGTTGCCGGCTTTCGCGTGCAGCTCGGTAGAGCGTTCAAGATGCTTGAGCGCGGTTTCCCACTGCTCGGCTTCCATGGCGCGCATGCCGATCAACTTGTGGTACTTGCTCGGGATCTGCTCGGGCAGATTCCACTCACCGTCAACACGCGGCAGCAGATCGGACAGGTACGGTTCCGGGCTGCGCTGGGCGTTGTATTCGGCGTAGGCCCAGTCGATCACTGCATCCGCGACAAAGGTCTGCACGTCGCGCTTGAAGCGCTCCGGCATCTCCTGGCCCTGCTCGATCGCGAAGTCCGCCAGTTCCAGGCCGTCTTCGAATTGCTCGGTGTCGAACAGCCAGATCATTACCTGCACCAATACGCGGTTCGGCATCACCAGGCTCGAATCCATGTAGCGCTGGATGAAGTCCTGGTACTTGGGCAGCAACTCAGCTCGCTTAAGCGTTTGCTTGCTCGCCAAGTTCTTCAAATCGCTCAGGCGCTTCAGGTCTTCATCCAGCGAGGCTTCCATCAGCAGCAGGTGCTTTTTCGCGTTGGCCGGACTGCTCAGGGCTTCCGCCGGCGAATACGCCAGCGGTGCCGCTGCAGCAGCGATCACTGCAGCGGTTCCCTGCGCCAAAATGCGGCGCTTGTGGGCAAGGGCCAGGCTCACTTCACCAGCTCCACGTTCTCGGTCAGCGCGATCTTTTCCAGCTGCTCGATCACGTAACCCTCGTTGCGGCTGTTGTAGTCCTCAACGCGGGAACGCTTCGGGTTATCCACGGTTTGCTTGCGCCAGCTGGAGTCCTGGAAGTAAATCGACAGGTTGTCCCAACTGGTGACCAGCACGCCGTTGACCGGGAAGAACGGCACGCTAAAGCTCGGCAGACCACCGTAGGTGGCGATCACCTGGGCGTCCTCGATGCGCTCTTTTTCGGTCGGGGTGTCGCCCTGTTTGGCGTACAGCTTCGCCTTGTCAGCAGCCAGAAGGTCGGTGCCGATGATCGCCACCAGGTCGCCGCCGTCGCGCAGACGCTCGTCCACCATTTGCTTGGTGTCATGCACCAGGCCGTCCAGGTTCTCGTAATCACCGCCCGGCCCCATGGTGACCTTGCCGGGTGTTTTGCCTTCCTTGAGTACCTGTTGCGGCGCCTGTTCACGCAGCTGCTGCAGCCAGCCTTTGTTCACGTCCTGCAGCATCGGATAGGCTTCGATATCGGTCTGTGCAGCCGCTTTCACACCATGGAAACCGACCATGATGCGATCCAGGGCGATCTGTTTCTGCACGGCAGCCGAGTAGCGTTGATGGAAGTCCGGGAACTTGGCCCAGGCATCGATCTTCGCGTAAGGCAGTCCCACGTCCGACTCAGTCGACGACAGCTCGTAGGTGCTGTTATCCAGCGCCGAAGCGTCTTTCGCCACGCGATCGGTGGTCTTGGTGTTGGTGCGGCCAGTCACCGGGCCGGACACGCCAATGAATACCTTCTCGCCCTTGATCTCGGTCACCGGAATGACGTTGATGCGCTGCAGGAAGTCCGCTTTGGCGGTAATGGCGTCGTTCAGCTCCTGGGCGATCGACGGTTCAACGGAGAACATCTTGCTGGCCAGCTCGACACCGTAGGTCTCGGCGATCGCCAGCTGCATTTCGGCGTACATCTTGGCGCCGTAGGCGCTCAGAGAACGGGCCATGGTCAGAGTACCCGCGCTTTGGTTTTGTCAGTGGCGCCAGTGGTACGCGGCAACTGACGACCAGTGCTGGTGTTCTGCAGTGCGGAGAACTGCTTTTGCAGGTTGCCAAGCGCCGCCAGCACTGCCTTGTTACCGCCGCCGTTGCGCTTGAATTCGCGCTCTTCCTCGGCGGTGGTGACGATCTCGTCCACTGCAGCGCTGACGTCATCGATCGGGGCTTGATCGGGTTCTGGTGCGTCTTCGGCGGCAGGCTCGATCACGGCCTGAATGCCGGCAGCGACGACCAGCAGCTGGGCCAGCAGGGCTTTCAAAGCCGTTGCGGTAGCTTCATCCATTGGGGGTTTGCTCTCGGTTGGGGTTTGCGGGGTGGTTTCGGCGGACGTTTCTTCAATGCCGAAACGCTTGAACAGGCGGGTGAACATGGCGGCGAGGCGCCCGATCTCGCCCTGCGGCTCGGTCTCAGATTTGGTCTTAGTCACGGGTAGCGGGCCCAACTCCAGCGATGCGGCGTAGTACGCGGCGCGGCTGGTTCGGTTGGAGAAATACAGCTCTTGCGTGCCGAGGCTGGCCGGCGAATCAGTCACCGCCAGCCCGGTCAGATAGGCCTTGCCGCTGCCGGCAAAATTCGGGGTGATTTCGATGCTGCTGAACAGCTTCTGGCCCTGATCGTTGAGGTACAGCAGGCGGTCATTCGGTTTCAGCTGCGCTTCCAGGGCAATTTGCCCCGGTTCCAGATCCTCATCCTCTTCCACCAGGCGCACGGCAAATACGGTGCCGTGCGAGCCTGTCCAGCGTTCGTGGTCACACCAGATCACAGCGGTGTATTTGGCCGGGGTGTAGGTCTCAGCGATGTCGCGCAGTTCCTGGGGCAGAATCTCGCGGCCATCGACGGTCGGGCCGCTGGTGGCAACACGTTTCCAGTAGGAGATAAGGGAACGGGGCATGGTGGGTAACTGCGCTCAATCACTGAATGAGCCGCCACGATAGGGAGCCGATTTGCCCCAAACAAACGGTTGGTTTTCGGCGATCTCCTATTTTCCGGATATAGGCGAATGATGGGATTTAACCCCGCGTTTCCGGCGTTTTCGCCGCATAGACTGCGGCCCATGAACTACCCGACCGAAGTCAAAGAAGCCGCAAAACGTCTCTACCTGCGCCGCTGTTCGGTGAAGGAAATCCAGGCGCATTTGAAGCTGCCAAATATCCGTATCGTCTACTACTGGATCCGCCAAGGCGGCTGGGACGAGATGCTTACGGATGAAGAACCATTGAGCGCCGTCAACCGACGAATCACCTTGATTCTGGAGAAGATCGAGCCGCTGACGAAAGCCGAACTGGACGAACTGGAGCGGCTGACAAGCCTGCTTGAGCGACTGAAAAAGCTCGCGGCCAAACCTGCGCCGGCGGCGGCAACAGATCGTCCGGACGAGCCTCGCGAACGTCAGCCTGGTCAACGCCGTGAGCGTGGCGAAGGCGGCGGCAAGAAGCGCGAAAAGAAGGCAAAGAATGACATCAGCGGCCTGACCGAAGTGGACTTCCTGGATAAGTTCATCTCGAAAATGTACGGCTACCAGAGAGAACTGTTCGAGGCGAAACAGAACCCGCTGACCCGCCGTGTCCGGAACATCCTCAAAAGCCGTCAGGTCGGCCTGACCTACTACTTCGCCGGCGAAGCGTTCATGGACGCCGTGTTGAGCGGTGATAACCAGGTGTTCCTGTCAGCCAGCCGATCGCAGTCCGAAATCTTCCGCAGTTACATCATCCAGTTCGCCAAGCAATGGTTTGATATTGAGCTGACCGGTAACCCGATCACCCTGAGCAACGGCGCCGAGCTGCGCTTTCTCAGCACCAACAGCAGCACCGCCCAGGGCTACCACGGCCACGTCTACGTGGACGAATATTTCTGGATTCGCGACTTCGAAAAACTCAGCACCGTGGCCAGCGCCATGGGCACCCACAAGAAGTGGCGCAAAACCTATTTCTCGACGCCCAGCGCCGTGTCGCACCAGGCGTATCCGTTCTGGTCGGGCGAAGAGTTCCGCAACAGCAAGCGCGGCAAGAAGGCCGGCGGTGTGTGGCCGAGCGAAACGGCCTACACACAGGGCGCGCTGTGTCCGGACGGCCAGTGGCGCAAAACGATCACCTTGGATCATGCGATCGCCGGCGGCTGCGATTTGTTCGACCTGGAGCAGCTGCAGCTGGAGTACGACGAGGACAAGTTTCAGCAGCTGTTCTACTGCAAGTTCATCGACAGCACCCAAAGCGCGTTCAGTCTCAAGGATCTGGAGCGCTGCTACTCGGATCTGTCGTTGTGGGAGGACTACAACCCGGATCTGGATCGCCCGTTCGGCAACAGCCCGGTGTGGCTGGGGTACGACCCGAGTCGCACCCGCGACGACGCCACCTGTGTGGTCATCGCGCCGCCGCTCGAACCCGGGGCGAAGTTCCGGATCCTGGAGAAGCACAGCTGGCGGGGCCATTCGTTCACCTACCAGGCCGCGCAGGTCAAGAAGCTGACCGAGCGCTTTAACGTGCAGCACATCGGCATCGATGTCACCGGCGTGGGTTACGGCGTTTTCGACCTGGTGCGCGACTTCTACGCCAAGGCGACACCGATTCACTACAGCCTGGAAGCGAAAAACGCCCTGGTGCTCAAAGCCCAGGACACGATTCAAGGCAGTCGCATTGAGTGGGATGCCGGATGGACGGATATCGCCCAGGCCTTCCTGACCATCAAGCGCGGCGCCACCAACAGCGGTCAGATCACCTACAGCGCATCCCGTACCGAAGCCACCGGTCACGCCGACATTGCCTGGGCGGTGATGCACGCCCTGTCCAACGAACCTTTGAACACCAACAAGCGGCGTCGTAGCCGCTACGTCACGAGTAACCAGAGCAGCCATGGCCAACCGCAAACGCAGAAAGCACCACGTAGCCCAACCACAGCAGCATCCGATGCGCTCGTTTACGTTCGGGGAGCCGGAACAGGTGCTGTCGGGCAACATCGGCGAATACGTGGGCGTGTTCCCCAGCGACGACGGCAAGATCTACAAGCCACCGGTGTCGCGGGCTGGCCTGGCCAGGCTGCTGCGCGCCAACGCGCACCACGGCGCCATTCCGAAGTTCAAGCGCAACCTGCTGTTGCGTGAGTTCATCGCTTCGGCTGGCTGCAGCACGGAGACGATGGGACGTGCCGGACTGGACTACATGGTGTTTGGCGAAGCGTACTTCTACAACGACACCAACGCATTCGGCCAGGTGCTGGAGCTACAGCACCTGCCGGCGATCAACATGCGCGTGAAGGTCGACGGCGGTTTCGTGATGCTGCTGCCCGACAACAAGGAAATGGAATTCGAGGCGCACGAAATCTCCCACGTCCTGGACTACGACGTAGAACAGAACATTTACGGGATTCCGGATTACTTGGGAGGTCTGCAGGCGTTGCTGCTGAATGAGGCCGCTACCCTCTTCCGCCGGCGCTACTACAGCAACGGTGCGCACGCTGGCTACATCTTCTACACCAATGACCCCGACCTGACCGAAGAGGACGAAGACGAGCTGCGCGCCCAAATCAGCGCGAGCAAGGGTGTGGGCAACTTCCGATCAATGTTCGTCAACATCCCCAACGGTAAGGAAAACGCCATCCAGATCATCCCGGTGGGCGACTTCCAGGCGAAAGACGAGCTGGAGAAAGTGAAGAACATCACTCGAAACGATGTCATCGCGGCCTGGCGGATGAACCCGGCGCTGGCAGGCATCATCCCGGAAAACACCGGTGGATTCGGCGACATCGAAAAGATTGATCGCGTGTACACCAGCAACGAAATCCGGCCGATCTGCCAGTTGTTCGACCAGCTTAATGACAAATTGCGAGAAGACAGGCGCTTTAGCTGGAAGCCCGCTCAGGAAGCAGTGGATACCACTATATGAACAACCAAGCGGAGAGAAAGCCACTACATATTGTGGCAATATGGTGGCGATCAGCTGCCCCTGGGGAGGGACACAATGAGAGTTGTATGCAAGTGCGGCCACAAGGGTCGAATTGCTTCACGGGAAGAGGTAACAACGGAGTTCGTGAAGCTGTATTGCCAATGCCTGGACGCAAAGTGCGGGCATACGTGGGTGTCAAACCTGACGTTCTCACACACGCTCAGCCCGTCTTCGCAGACCTTCGAACGCATGTTGATCGATCGGTTTCGCGAGTTGCCCAGGGCGAAGCAGCGGGAGCTGTTCGAGCAGTTGGGGTCGCAGGCGGTGGCGTAGGTACAAACCGCCAACGCTGCAGCGTCGGCGATCGGGATCATTCAAAGAATGACGTTCAGCCCCCTACTTTCTCCTTTGGGTTGATTGCCAGTATCTCAGCCACGCGACGAACCTGCTGCTGTTCAACGCGACTCAGCCGACGATACAGATCGATCAGTCGACGCTCGATGTCCGTGAGTACGGTCGTTTCCGACCCGACGTGCTCGAGGTTGATTTGATCGTTCTTCTTGCGATCCAACATGCTAACTACTCCATAAAGTGCATTGCTGAACGGACTTTATGGGGCGTGGCAAAAATCATTGGAATGGTAGCTTTCCCAATGATGTATGGCTTTTCGTGAATTAAGACCGACGCCTGGCGGCGTCGTCAGCCATGGCCTCAAGGAAACGACGAATCGCTTTTTGATCCTCATCCGAGATGGTTCTGAACTGGTTTATTAACTCTTCTTCTGCTGCGCTAAAAAGTTGACCCAGAGGAGTGGATCGCCGGCCGGTCAGCACATAGGCAGCATCAACGCCACGTTCTTCAAGAGCCGTGACGTATCGGAGATCGAGAGAGTTCGCTCCCAATTCGTAGTTCTTTTGTGTGCCCCGGCTGACGCCAAGCAGCACTCCAAAATCAGTTTGATTTAACCCCAAGCGCTCGCGCTCTTCCCTGAGGCGTTCACCAACTCGATCCGCTATGAGCATTTTTTTATTCACCACCATTGACTTGATCATTTTTTTGACCAAGAATCACCACAGACAAACGCAAACAAACAGAAACAAACAAGGGGAGCACTATGCCCGCCACCGTTACGCACGAGCAAGCCCGGGCGGCGCTTGATCGAAAAGGAGTCAGCATTGCGGAGTTCAGTCGCAAACACGGACTGAACAAAAATTTAGTCAGCGACCTATTGAACGGTCGGATCAAAGGTCGCCGGGGGGAGGCACATCGCGCCGCTGTGTTACTAGGGATTAAAGACGGCGTGATCGAACAGTAATAGCGGCGCTCAACAGGGAAAAGTAGAAGATGAAAAGCCCGATCCTAGACACTCGCAAAGAAGTCATGAGCGAGATCATCCGCAGCTATACCGGAGGGCGTGAGGCCGCCGCCGCACGCTTGGGGCTGAAGCTTAAAAAGTTCGACAACCATGCCTACGAAAATGCCGGCTGTAGCCCCCTTAGTGACACGCAAGTTTTCATGCTGGAGCAAGATTGCGGCACACACCATTTCCCCAACTACGTCGCGTCGATGTATGGCGGGCTGTTTGTGCCGGTTGCTGATCCTGAGACCTTGGACAACGTCGAGCTTTACGCTCGATCGGTGCAGGCAGCAGCAAAGCGCGGTTGTGTTGACCTAGCGATCGCCAAGGCGCTTGAAGACGGTTCGATCAGCGAAGAAGAAGCCGAGCTGATCCTAGACGCCCACAACCTCCATGTTGCTGCACGACACTCCGAAGTGCTTGCAGCCATCGCTCTATACCGTGCGGGGAAAGCCCAATGAACAATCTGTCTGCAGCACAGGAATATCAGGACATGCTCAAAGCCGCGGCGTCGCTGTTCCTCGAACGGCACCGGTGCGAACACTTGAGCGACGATCTGCAATTGGTCAAACGCGCCGTTCAACATTTGGTGTCCGACTTCGACGTACTGACTCCGACAGCCGAAAAAATGGTTCACCTGGCCTACAGCGATTTATCTGCCGCAAGCGATCGGCAGCGCCTCGATGTACTGACCAGCACGGCGACACATACAGTTATCACTGACACAGGCACCGGTGAGGTTTGGGCCGTCCCCGTCAGCCTGATCTATGAACGCATTCTGAACGCGCCGGACAACGGGCGCTTCCGCGTTACCACTCCTTAACACCCAACCGACAAATTCCCGACCCCCCATATCCGTGGGTTTGGGTGAGCTGCGCCCGAAATTGAGGTTTGACGATGGAAAACACCCTGAACATCAACGCAAAACTGCCGCCAGCGCAGGCCGAAGCGCTCTTGGTAAACCTGCGTGAACAGTACCGTCTCAGCCTCAATGACCTTTGGTATGCAGATCAATACCGATTTATCCCCGAAGGCCTGCGTCACGGATCGATCCTCGCTAACTGTCCTGTGATGGCCGCTCAGAAACACCTGATCGGCGCCCTCTCCCTCTGCCTTAAGAAAGTGAAGTAACCATGAAAGAGCAACTGCGTAGCGACGTGATCGAACGCTTGAAATTCGATTACGGCCTCAAGCACAGGACAAACACCGACTACATGCGGGGGGGTACTTGCCCGAAGTGCAGGCAGAAGACGCTTTACACCCGCTTTGATGCTCCGTGGTTAGTGATCTGCGGCAGACCTGAAAAATGCGCCCACACGATGCATGTGAAGGAGCTGTACGACGACCTGTTTGAAGACTGGAGCAAACGCGCGCCAGCGACCGATCAACACCCTAACGCGACCGCCCGCGCCTATCTGGAATTTGCCCGAGGTTTTCGCTTAGAGCTGATCCAGGGATGGTTCACCCAGGAAAGCTATTACTCGGCCGAACACAACGCCGGCAGCGCTACCGTTCGCTTTGCCCTGGAGAAAGGTGGCTGGTGGGAAAGGTTGATCGACCGCCCACACCGCTTTGGAAAGATGAAAGCGCGGTTCAAATCGAAGGACAGCTACCGCGGCGTCTGGTGGTGCCCGCCTTGCGTGGATCTGCTGGAAGCCAAAGAAATCTGGATTGTGGAAGGAATCTTCGATGCGATCGCCTTGGTACACAACGACATCGCAGCAGTGTCGGCTATGTCTTCGAACGCATTCCCGGAGGAATCACTGCGGGCGCTTGCTCGAAACCGCGAAGGAAAGCTACCGAAGCTGGTGTGGGCCTTGGACAACGAACCAGGTGCACACACCTACACCAAACGCTGGGCCAAGCAGGCGCGAGCGCTGGGGTTCGTTTGTGAGGCCGCGCAGATCCCTCTCCGTGACGGACGGAAGACCGACTGGAACGACCTGCATCAGCGCTGGGGCTTTATCGACGACGAAAGCGAACGCGCTGACCAAATTGCCGCTGACCTGAAACAGGCACGCCACCAGGGCGCGCTGCTGCTGGCAGAGAGCGCCGCCGAGAAAGCGTTGCTGATGTACGACTGGAACAAGCGCGGGGAATTCCACCTCAGCTTCGGTAGCCGCCTCTACTGGTTCAAATTGGACATGGAGAAATTCAACAGGGCGATGCAGGACATCGAGGACAGCGAAAACCACGACGACCAACTGCTCAACCAATCCCAACAGCGCGAGAAAGCTTTGCAGCAGTCTGGCAGCGTCGTCGAGATCGCCAACTGCTACCCACAGGCGCTGTACTTTCAACGCAACGAAGTTACCGATGAATCCTGGTACTACGTGCGTGTGGACTTCCCTCACGACTCAGAAAGCGTGAAGAACACCTTCACCAGCGGTCAGCTATCAGCCGCCAGCGAATTCAAAAAACGCCTGCTCGGGATGGCTGCCGGTGCCATGTACACCGGTAGCGGCCAACAGCTCGACAAGTTGATGAAGGATCAACTGTTCGGCATCAAAACCGTGTCCACGATTGACTACGTGGGCTACAGCAAGGAATACGGCTGCTACGTTTTTGGGGATCTCGCCATCAAGGATGGCACGATCTACAAAATCAACAGCGAGGACTATTTCGAGTTTGGAAAACTGCGGCTGAAATCGCTGCAGAAAGGCGTCCCGATCAAGCTGCAGCGTGACGGGAAGGACTTTGACGAGCAGTGGCTGCAGTTGCTGTGGACATGCTTCGGCGCCCAAGGCCTGGTCGCACTGGTGTTCTTCTTCGGTTCGCTGTTCTGCGAGCAGATCCGGGCGCGCTATCAGTCCTTCCCTTTTCTGGAAGCCACCGGCGAGGCCGGTGCCGGCAAAACCACCCTGCTTAACCTGCTGTGGAAACTACTCGGCCGCGAGGGGTACGAAGGCTTCGACCCGATGAAGTCGACCAAAGCCGGTCGTTCGCGATTGATGGGGCAAGTCGCAGGTATGCCAGTCGTATTTCTCGAAGCCGATCGGCACAGCGAGGATCGCTCCCACGCCAAAACCTTCGAATGGGACGAGCTAAAGGATTATTACGGCGGCGGCACCTTGGCCACCAAAGGTGTGAAGACTGCCGGCAATGAAACCTACGAACCACCGTTTCGCGGCACGATCGCCATCAGCCAGAACGCGGCCGTGGTCGCCCATGAGGCGATCATGACCCGGATCGTGAAGCTGCACTTCATCCGGCCGACAGTGACGCCGCAAAGCCGCGCTGCAGCGGACAAGCTGAACGCCTTGGACGGCGGCACGCTCAGCCACTTCTTGATTCGGGCCGTCGGTAAAGAATCGGCCGTCCTCGAGCTTTTCGCCCAGCGCATGCCTGAACACGAATCCAAGCTGCGCCGTCTTCACACCCACTGCTTCGACTGCGGAACCGAGTTCCCAAGCGAACAAGGTAATTGCCGCAGCTGCGGATCCGACCTGCGCGGATACATCCGTGTGGAGCGGATCAGCAAGAACCACGCGCAGCTGCTTTCGCTGCTCGATGCGTTGCGCCTGGTTCTGAAACTGGACGAGCCTCAGGTAGCAGCGACCCAGCGGCAGATCGTCCGTATGGCGATCGAGCGTCAAGCCTCAATCAGCTCCGACCACCCGGCCGTTGCCGAATTCTGGGAGGTCTACGACTACCTCGAATCGCTCAATGATGACCCCTTGGTCGATCACAGCAGCGACCCGAACGTGATTGCGATCAACCTCAATGAGTTCAGCGAACGAGCTGCCGAACACAAACAGAAGCTGGCCGACGTCGCCACCCTGCGCGACCTGTTGAAAGAGTCCCGCTCGCACAAGTTTCTGGAGGCAAATAAAGCCGTACACAGCGCAGTCCGCGCAGCGATGAACAGCAGAACACCCCTGGCGCCGGGCCGTCCCACAACGGTCAAGTGCTGGATCTTCAAAGCGTGAAAAGGAGGCTACACCGATGCAAATCCAAGTCTTTATGGGTAATGCCGGCGACGGCAACACGAACAAGCTGCAGGAGATCATCGATCGCCTGAATGCGCTGGGGAAGAGCCAGCCGGTGATTCAAGCCGGGGCTTACGGCGAGGACGGGCTGCTGCAGATTCTTGAAGTTCGTGCTGCAGGTGGCCAGCGCGAAATCCTGGTGGAGTCGTGCAGCCCACAGCAGATCTTGAGCGTACTTGAATGGCAATCCTGCACCGAGGAAGACCCGAATTACGCTGACCTGGTTATTCACCTGGCCCGTCGAGACTGACGGATGAGAAGCGATGTCGAGGAGTTGCAGCTCCCCGACATCAACCACCACTGAGGGCAACACCATGGAAGCAACGCACCAAAGCAGCAGTGATCCAAAGGCTAACACACTCAACAACAGTGACCCGCACGAACGGCATCTGATGGCTATCAGAATCGTAGGTACAGCGCTGTTTGAATATCGAGTACGGAAAACTGAAGCAGCGCGGATCCGGCTTGAATGCCTTACCACTTTCGCCAAAGAGTTGGGCGACATCGATGCGAGAGAGTTCGCTGTTGTAGCTCAACTACTGGCAGGCAAATCGACAGCAGAACGCCCCCCAATTGATCGAACTTACTCACTCGAAGGTATCGCACTATGAAAACGCTTTTTGTACTGATGGCTCAATACAATGGCCAAGTGGTAATTCCCCTGGATCGAGTGTGCCAGGATTATTTCACGCACCTGACAACGGATATGTTTCAACGCAAAGTTGGTGCCGGCCAGATAAAGCTCCCGATTACTCGCATGGAGCCGAGCCAGAAAAGTGCGAAAGGTGTTCATATTGCAGACCTGTCGGCCTATCTGGATGAACAGCGCGCTGCTGCAGTCAAAGAGAGTAATCAACTGAATAGCGCGCCGCGCAGCAGCTAATTCACTTCAACGTTTTGGCGCCCAGCTTTACGGGCGCCTGCAGGATGCGCTCGAACCATTCCCAAGTTGCATAAGCATCCCCTCGCCCGCGCAAGTGGGTATAACGGCGCATTGAGTTCCAATCTCGATGGCCCGATACGCTCGCCACCCGCGGAATATCCCAATCCATTTCAAAAAGACGACTGACGCCCTCGTGTCGCAGATCGTGAAAGTGCAGATCTTCAATGCCCAGGATTTTGCAGGCCCTTGTCCAGGACGTCGACACGGATTCAGCGCTGTAAGGAAAAATCTCAGGCAACACCTTAGGCATGGTCTGAAGGATCGCCCATGCTTCTGGCGGCAAATGACACCAGACGTCGTTACCGATTTTTTGCCCAGGGTTCTTCATGTCACGAACCAGAACCCGCTGGCCAGCCTCGTCCAAATCCTCCCAGCGGATCCGGGTAATCTCTTCTTGCCTACGCGTGGAGAACAACGCGAAGCCGGTCAGTTTAAGCATGTTGATAGAAGTTGGACGACGGGTTTGGATATCCAGGAAGTGTGTAAGCAGCTTGTCGAGTTCGTCTAGGGTGGGCCGGCGATCGCGTTCGCGGCTTTTCATGTTGTAACCGAGCTTTTTTAATACTCGGCGCGCATCCGCCATTGCATGCGGATTCACCTCATAACCCCAAGCTGGCCGAGCGATTGAGAGAACCGCGCCAAGGTGTGCGAGATCGTTGCCAGCGGTCTGAGGCTGAACGCCCCCACCCTCCTTGCCCATGCGCCATAGCGCATACTCAACCAGGTGCTGGCTACTTATATCTCTGTCGTTCAGTTTCGCCAAGTACGACTCGCTGATCGCCTTCAACGTACCGAGTTTCGTTTTCCCGAGAGGGCGCGCCTTGGTCATCTCGGCCAAGTAGCGATCGATCATTTCCTTGATCGTCGCACCAGGTCTGTTCGCCCGCTCGATCGCACCTGGTTCGTCCAGTTCGGTTTCTCTTTTACGCACCCAAGCCTGTGCGGCCTGTTTTCGGGCGAAGGTCTGACTCTCTTGGTAAACTTGCGCCCCATCGCGAAACAGGCGTATCTGTGCCGTGTAACTGGTGCTGCCGTCGGTGCGTTTCCGTGCTCTGATCGTGGCCATAGTCAACTGGTACAATTGGGAAAGTGGTTGGTACATTGTACCAACCGACCTCAGAAAACGCCTATTTACCCCCTGAAATCGGCTTAGAACACGTAGAGCAAAATGGTACAGAAATCAGCTACATACCCAACAAACACCGGCTCTACGCTGTCTAGAAGGTTCTCCGTTGCGCCCATGATGGA
>NZ_JTKF01000064.1:0-5914 GCF_000828175.1 Pseudomonas sp. W15Feb9B
CTCCGTTGCGCCCATGATGGACTGGACTGATAGGCATTGCAGATACTTCCTACGCCTCCTGTCGAAGAACGCCCTGCTCTATACCGAAATGGTCACCACCGGCGCTCTCCTCAACGGCGATCACGAACGTTTCCTCCGTCACAACGAAGCCGAGCACCCGTTGGCGCTGCAGTTGGGTGGTAGCGTCCCGCTCGATCTGGCCGCTTGCGCGCGTATGGCCCAGGAGCATGGTTACGACGAGGTGAATCTGAATGTGGGCTGCCCGAGTGATCGGGTGCAGAACAATATGATCGGTGCGTGCCTGATGGGGCATCCGCAGCTGGTGGCGGATTGCGTGAAGGCGATGCGCGATGCGGTGTCGATTCCGGTGACGGTGAAGCATCGGATCGGGATCAATGGGCGGGACAGTTACGCCGAGTTGTGTGATTTCGTCGGTACGGTGCGGGATGCCGGGTGTACCAGTTTTACCGTGCATGCGCGGATTGCGATTCTGGAGGGCTTGTCGCCGAAGGAGAATCGCGACATTCCGCCGTTGCGGTATGACGTGGCGGCGCAGTTGAAGGCGGATTTTCCGGAGCTGGAGATTGTGTTGAACGGCGGGATCAAGACGATGGAGGCCTGCCACGAGCATTTGCAGACCTTTGACGGTGTGATGCTCGGGCGTGAGGCTTATCACAATCCGTATTTGCTGGCGGAGGTGGATCAGCAGTTGTTCGGCAGCAGCGCGCCGGTGATCAGCCGGGCCGAGGCGCTGGCGCAGTTGCGGCCATATATTGCCGAGCATTTGCAGGCGGGCGGTGCGATGCATCACATCACCCGGCATGTGCTGGGGTTGGGCACCGGGTTCCCGGGGGCGCGTAAATTCCGTCAGTTGTTGTCGGTGGATATTCACAAGGCCAAGGATCCGCTGGCGTTGCTGGATCAGGCTGGCGAGTTGCTGCAAGGGCGTTGATGCCCTCCCCCCGTAAAACGCGCCAGGCGGATTGATCCGCCTGGCGTGAGCATCACCCCGCCGCCGCTTCCGTCCAGTTCACCCAGCCAAACACCCACGTCGCCAGAATCAACAAGCCAAACGCGATCCGATACCAGGCGAACGCCGCATAACTGTGGTTGGCGATGAATTTGAGCAGGCCGCGCACGGCGATCATGGCGAAGATGAAGGCGATGACGAAACCGAGGGCAAACACGGGCAGGTCGCTGGCCTGGAACAGGTCGCGGTATTTGTAGCCGGAGTACACCGCGGCGCCGACCATGGTCGGCATGGCGAGGAAAAACGAGAACTCTGTGGCGGCTTTCCGGGACAAGCCGAACAATAAACCGCCGATGATGGTCGAGCCCGAGCGCGACGTGCCGGGAATCATTGCCAGGCATTGCACGAAACCGATTTTCAACGCGTCTGACCAGCGCATGTCGTCGACGTGATCGACGCTCACCACATGGCTGCGCTGTTCCGCCCACAACATGACGATGCCGCCCACCACCAAGGCCATGGCCACGGTGATCGGGTTAAACAGGTATTGATGGATTTTGTCAGCGAACATTACCCCGAGGACCACCGCTGGCAGAAAGGCAATCAACAGGTTGAGGGTGAAACGTTGCGCATTGCGTTGAGTGGGCAAGCCTTTGACGATGTCGAAGATCTTCGGACGAAACTCCCAGACCACGGCCAGGATCGCCCCCAGTTGAATGATGATGTTGAACGCCATCGCGCGTTCGCCGCCGAAGTCCAGCAGGTCGGCGACGATGATCTGGTGGCCGGTACTGGAGATCGGCAAGAACTCGGTCAGGCCTTCCACTGCGCCCAAAATCAACACCTGGATAAAGGTCCAGAAATCCATTAATCCTCCGTCAGAGCGCTCTTGCTGAGCGACCGGTCAACTGTATTCAGGAATTGAGTATCTGAAGTTAAACAATCGGTATAACGCGACACCCATTGCCTGATCAGGCGACGGAGAATATGTCTTATCAAAAGACACACTCAAGCCATGTTAATAAACGTCCGCCTACGAACTACCCGAAAAATATTTAGGCCTATAGTAGAAAAAAGTTCGATTCGCCAATAAAGTGTGAACCAGCTCACACTGTCTCAAGATCGTGAACAGTGGCAATTGGACATGAATAAAGCCATCGCCATAGATTCAAAATAGTGGCACAATTCCACATTGCCACCATGTAACGACTAGTTCACAGCCCCGAGAAAATCAACTAAAAGCTTGAAATGCTTAATTATTGTTAGAAAACTCGGGAGCCACGTCTAAAAATCGCGTGAATGTTACCAATTGTCAGTCACAGATGAGAACCGGTGCTTTAACATCCCGATGTCAGCACCTAATTCGAGTCAATGCATGATGCTCTCAGGGAACTTGGCGACTAGAAGTCCGCGCCCGACGAACGACGTACCCGGTGTTCTTACTCTGGGTCGTACCCGTGGCGTGGCCGAACATTTCAGGGCGCTGATCGCGAAGCACGTACACACTGATATGGCACTTGAGGCCGGTTCGTACGCTAGTTCCTTCAACAATGAACTTTCTGGTCCGTATCGCGCCATCTTCATCATTATCGACACTCCGCAAGCGCTGGAAGACAATCTTGCGCTGATCGAAAGCCTGCGCAGCGACAACTTGAAGCCGATCATCTGCGCGGTCATTACCGGTCGCGGCGCGTTCAACAAGATCAAGTATTTTCTGGCTGGCGCCGACGCGTGTATCAAACTCAATACCCTTGCCGACGAGGGCGACGAGTTGCTCGGTGAGTTCTTCAACAGTGAAGAATGGCAGCGGGATATCAATCTGACGCTCGACCCTACGCGTATCTGCCTGCTGGGCAGCCCCCGTCAGAAACTCGACATCTCGTTCGCCGAGATGAAGATCCTGGAAGCCTTTGCGCAGACCAGCAATCACATTCTCAGTCATGATGAAATCGCCAGCATCATGGGGCTCAACACCCATTTCTACGACCCGAGAGCGTTGGAAAAATCCATCAGCCGCTTGCGTGGAAAAATCAAGGACATGTATGGTACGAATGCGATTCAGAGTATCCGCGGCTACGGCTATCGCCTGATGCGGGGTCTGATATCGACTGCCTGACTCTCGGGCAGCCATCCTCTTTGCATAATTACGAAGGATCGTCATATGCAACCATACCGCTCTAGTTGTACTTCACATCTAATTATAATCAAGCCATTGAATGAGCACGGCTACACCGAACCATAACAATAAACTTCACAACATAGCAGCAGAACGAGTGGAACTTATCGAGGGCCATTTTAAGCCCAGACCCTGCCTGTCGATTACTTCCGAGGAAGTCATTGCTCGCCTGCCGATTTATCTTTTCGCCCATTTTGGTGCACATTTTAGGAGAGAGACATGGAAACGAGTACAACCCTCCCGAGAAAATATTTTGTCGTCGTGACTCACAGTACAACGTCGCAGCGTGAACTTGAGAGCATTCTGTCCAGCGAGCGCTTCAATTCGTTTGGCACGTCTCAGGCACAAATGTTTATTGAAGGTGCTACTTCGCCCTCTTCCGCGCCCATGCTGATGGAGTTCTCTTACCCAAGCGGCACCCGCAAACACGTGGCCCGCACGATTGAACACGACACCCAGCGCATCCTCGCCACCCTCGAATCGGAATGGCTGTCCGCACAATCGGCGAAGCCGTTTCAAAGTGCAGAGAGCGACAATCGCACTGCCGCCATTGAGGACGCTGCCACTGGCAACACGACCTGGCATCTGGACGATGATCAAGGCGCCCTGATCAAGGAAGGCGTCGAAATCAGCCTGACCGGACTGGAAACCGCGCTGGTGCGCAAAATGCTCCATCACGAAGAGCGCGTTGTCAGTCGCGACGATCTGATCCTCAGCATCGGCCGTGAACCGGAGCAATATCGTGGCCTGGAGATGTGCCTGAGTCGCCTGCAGGACAAGTTCAAAAGCGCCAGTAATGGGGAGCGATTGTTCCGTGCCGTAAGAAACCGCGGTTATTGCCTCATCCAGGAAATCGTTGCGTAAACACGCACGATCTCCGCGAACAAAACAAACAGAAAACAGTGCGATTACAAAAACAACAAGAGCACTCTGTTTGACTTCACCTCCCTGGTAAATAAAAGTTCCCTGCCTCCACCCCTCCTACAGTAACAAACACAACATCATTTATTCACCCCTTGCTCCACGACCTTTTCTAACAGCCTTGTATTTGATTGTTCGAAAGTTGGCACAGTGCCATCTTGTTAGAACTCGTCAGACACCCTCTCCGGCAATAACTTAGTCTATTGATTGACGACAGTTCGGCCTATCGACGTTGTTACCTCAGGACACTCGTCCAATAACAACAACAAGCCTATCTAGCAACTCGGACTTTAACTGTCGAAACCTGAATGGACGTATTTCTGGGGATATCTCATGGAACTCTCTCTACGGATCAATCGAAATAACGGCCTCAAGGGACTTACCTTCTGGGGCCAATGGGCGCTGGCGCAAGGTTTTATTGTCGCGCTGTTGTTCGTACTTGCTGAACGCCATACCGGCACCGTCGAGTTCTATTACCGCCTGTGCGCAACACTGGCGGTACTGGCCTCGGTACCGGCGTACACATTCAGCGGCGTATACCGCAAACAGGACAATTACCTGACGGGTCTGGGACGTCTGTTCATGGGCTGGTCGATGACCATGCTCGCGCTGGCCGGCATCGCGTTCGTGTGCAAGGCCGACGAGGTGTTTTCCCGTGAAGTGACGCTGAGCTGGGCGGTGTACGGCTTCCTCGGTCAGGCGCTGCTGTACGCGCCGCTGCATGCGTTTTCCAAGTACTACCAGCGTTCCCGCACCAGTGCGCAGAAAACCCTGATTGTCGGCACGGGTGAGTTGGCGCTGGGCCTGGCGCAGAAGATCAGTCTGGTGGAAAACCTGCCTTTGGTAGGTTTGGTCAGCAATGGCACGAAACCGGTTCTGGATTCGGATGCACCGCGGGTGGTGGGCGATCAGGAAGATCTGCTGCAACTGATCAAGGATCATGACATCCGCCGTCTGTACATCACCTTGCCGCTGGCGGAAGCGGCGAAAATCGAAGCGATGTACGTCGATTTGCTCGGGGCCAACGTTGATGTGGTCTGGGTGCCGGACTTGAACAGTCTGACCCTGCTCAACCACTCGGTGAAGGTCGTGGATGGTCTGCCGGCAATCTGCCTCAACGAAAGCCCGCTGACCAGCCGCCCTACTGCTGCGCTGAGCAAAAGTCTGGTGGAAAAAGGCGTGGCGCTGCTGGCGATCATTCTGTTGAGCCCGGTGCTGCTGTTCATCGCGCTGGCGGTGAAGATCAATTCGCCAGGGCCGGTATTTTTCAAGCAGGATCGCCACGGCTGGAACGGCAAGGTGATTCAGGTGTGGAAATTCCGCTCGATGCGCGTGCACGATGACCGCGAGGTGATCCAGGCCAGCCGCAATGATTCGCGGATTACCGCCGTCGGGCGCTTCATCCGCCGCACCTCTCTGGATGAGCTGCCGCAGTTGTTCAACGTGCTGCAGGGACAGATGGCCCTGGTCGGCCCGCGTCCTCACGCTGTCGCGCACAACCACTACTACTCGGGAAAAATCCTCGCGTACATGGCTCGTCACCGAATCAAACCGGGCATCACCGGCCTGGCGCAAATCAGCGGCTGCCGTGGCGAGACCGACACCCTCGACAAGATGCAGCGTCGGGTGGAGATGGATCTGCATTACATCAACAACTGGTCGTTGTGGCTGGATCTGAAGATCCTGGTGAAGACGCCGTTTACGCTGTTGTCGAAAGATATTTATTGATGGACTGGTGACAAGCCAGGCGATACCGCAAGGGGACGAAAGTCCCCTTTTTTGTGGGCGGGATTTAGTGGTGGGATCAGGCGGTTGCGAGGGTGGCAGTGCCGACGCCTTCGCGGGCA
>NZ_JTKF01000065.1:0-27603 GCF_000828175.1 Pseudomonas sp. W15Feb9B
CAATCCGCTGATCGACACAATCCACTGTGGGAGCGGGCTCGCCCGCGAAGGCGCCGGTTCAGTCGATAAAGAGTTGGATGTGCCAACGCCATCGCTGGCAAACCAGCTCCCACAGGGAAGTTGTCTACATTTTAGTTAGTTGATCTTTAGTTGGTTTAAGTGTTGATGGAACAACACTTGTGTTGCTCTAAATACAACTATTCAGCCGGATCTAACCTAAGTGTTATTGGTTCTTTTACGGCAAGCCTTCAGCCCGTCTAGCATCGGTTTTCAACGGAGAAGCTGACTTTGGGGATGCTGCGCTTCAGTCACTAAACAGCCTTCACCGCCTTCCTGATTTCCATAACTACAGCAGACATTGCCGTGCATTGATTGCCGACCCTATATTGTCGGCAACGGCCGGGTATTAGCTGCGATAAAGGAGCTGTCCCATGTATCAGCGTTCCCGTTCATTACTGGCCATCGCGGTTGTCGGTGCGATCTGGCAAGTTCCGGCGCAAGCCGAAGACACTTCCACCCGCGTTGACGATGACACACGGCTGGGTACCGTGCTGGTCACCGGCACTCGGGGCACGGCACGTACGGTGCTCGATTCTCCAGTGCCGGTGGACGTGTTGACCGCCGCCGATCTCAAGTCCACGGGCGCGGCTGACGGTGAACTGGGCCAGGCGCTGCAGACGTTGCTGCCGTCGTTCAGCATGCCGCGTCAGTCCAATTCCGGTGGTGCCGACCATGTACGCGCCGCACAGCTGCGCGGCATGAGTCCGGATCAGGTGCTGGTGCTGGTCAACGGCAAGCGCCGTCACACCTCGGCGGTGGTCAACGACTCGTCGAAAATCGGTCGCGGCACGGCGCCGGTGGACTTCAACTCGATCCCGATCAGCGCGATCAAACGCATCGAAGTGCTGCGCGACGGCGCCGGGGCGCAGTACGGTTCCGACGCGATTGCCGGGGTGATCAACATCATCCTCGACGACGCCCCCGAGGGCGGTGAAGTGTCCACCAGCTACGGCGCGTTTCACACTCATCAGGACGCCATCGGCAGAACCACCACCGACGGCCAGAACAGCGTGACCACCGCCAAGATCGGCACGCGCCTGGGCGAAGAGGGCGGGTTCATTCGCGGCGGCACCGAGTACAAAAATCGCAACCCGACCAACCGCGCCGGTTTCGACGGTTTTGCCGATACCCCGGACCAGCGCAACTACGTG
Organism: Pseudomonas sp. W15Feb9B; assembly: GCF_000828175.1. Classification (NCBI taxonomy): domain Bacteria; kingdom Pseudomonadati; phylum Pseudomonadota; class Gammaproteobacteria; order Pseudomonadales; family Pseudomonadaceae; genus Pseudomonas; species Pseudomonas sp. W15Feb9B. The sequence goes on from NZ_JTKF01000065.1 coordinate 1,212, forward strand.
ATGGGCGACGGCCTGGCGCGGGACGTCAACCTGTGGTTCAACAGTGAGCTGCCGCTGGCGGGTGGCAAGGCTTACAGCTTCGGCACTTACAACCAGCGCCACACCACCGGCGCTGAATTCTATCGCTATCCCTACGAGCAGCCGCAGTTCTATCCCAACGGCTACCTGCCGCAGTCGCTGGGCGACAACAAGGATGTCTCCGCCACCGCCGGCTTCAAGGGCATGATCGGCGAAGACTGGGACTTCGACAGCAGCGTGACCCATGGCCGCAACCGCTTCGACGGCTCCACCCGCCGCACGCTCAACGTCAGCCTCGGTGAGGACTCGCCGACCCGGTTCGACACCGGCGATTACGAGCTGCGCCAGACCACCACCAACCTCGATTTCAGCCGCGAACTGCGCCTCGGCGGACGCTCGTTCGTGCTGGCGCTGGGCGGTGAATACCGCTACGAAAACTACCTGACCTACGCCGGTGACGCGGCCTCGTACATCGGTTCCGGCGCTGACGGCGCCAACGGCCTGCGCCCCAGCGAAGAGTCGGACCTGGACCGCAACGTGTTCGCCACCTACGCGGAAATTTCGGGCGATCTGACTGATCGCTTTTTCGTCGACGCCGCCACCCGCTGGGAACATTACGATGATGCCGGCAGCAAACTCACCGGCAAGCTCAGCGGTCGCTACAAACTGACCGAGCAGTGGGCGCTGCGCGGTGCGGTGTCGAACAACTTCCGCGCGCCGTCGTTGGCGCAGAGCGGTTTCCAGAACACCACGAGCAACTTCGGCGAAGGCGGCACGCTCACCGATATTCGCGTGCTCTCGGTCAACGATCCGATCGCCCGCGCGCTGGGGGCCGAGAAGCTCGATCCGGAAACCTCGAAGAACTTCAGTCTCGGCCTGACCTTCCAGCTCAACGAACGCTTCGATGCCTCGCTCGATGTATTCCGCATCGACGTCAAGGACCGCATCACCCTGTCCCAGCGCATCGGCAGCGACGCCATGGAGCAATACATCAACGACAACTTCGGCGTGGCCGGGGTGCATGACGTCAACTTCTTCACCAACGCCGCCGACACCAGCACCCACGGTGCCGAACTGGTGCTCAACTACCACCAGCCGCTGTATGAAGGGCAACTGGGCCTGACCACCGCGTACACCTACAACCACACCAAAGTCACCAGCACCAAAGGCACGCCCGCGCAACTGACGGCGCTGGGTATCGGCAACGATGCACTGGTCGGCGTTGAAGAAACCAACACCCTGACTGACGCGGCGCCCAAGGATCGTTTCGTGTTTTCCGCCAATTGGGCCAGCGAACACTGGGGCTTGCTCGGGCGTCTGACCCGTCAGGGCGAGACCACCCGCGTCTTCGACTTTGGCGATTCGCAACCGGAGCAGACCTACGGCGCGGTGTGGCAACTGGACGCCGAGGTGACCTACAAATTCACCCCGAAATTCAGCGTCGCCCTGGGCGGCAACAACCTCACCGACAACTACCCGGAGCGCTCCGGCTCGGCGATCAATTACGGCGGCAACCTGCCGTATGACGTGCTGTCGCCGATCGGCACCAACGGCGCTTACTACTACGCCAGCGCCACTTACGGCTTCTGAGCCGCACCGCCATGGACGGCGGATCTTCTGCGGGACTCTGCATGAATCACTCCAACGGTCCCAAGCGTCACCTGCCGGTAATGCAGGCGTTGCTGATCACGCTGGGCATGGTGATCACCACCGACATCCTCAAGACCGCGCCGACCGTGGCGCTGAACGTCGGGCCGGAATATTTCTACTGGGTGTGGGTGCTCGGCGGCCTGGCGTCGATGGCCGGGGCGTTGTGCTTTGCCGAAATGGCCACGGCATTCCCACATCCTGGCGGCGACTATCACTTTCTGCGCACCGCCTATGGCGAGCGCATGGGGTTCCTGTTTGCCTGGTCACGCTTCTCGGTGATGCACACGGGCTGGATCGCCTTGTCGGCGTTCATGTTTGCCGATTACGTCAACGCCGTGGTGCCGCTCGGTCGATACGGCTCGGGGTTGTTTGCCGGCGGGGTGATCGCTGCGCTGGTGCTGCTCAATCTCACGGGCAAGCACATCGGTTTCATCACCCAGACCTTGCTGGTGGGCTTGTTGGCGCTGGGCTTTCTGAGCATCGCCAGCGCCGGGGTGTGGCTGGCGTGGCAGGGGATCGAAGCCGCGCCAGCAAGCGTCTCGGTTGCGCCGGAAAACACCGGTATGGCCGGGCTTTCGGCGGCGATGATTTTCGTGTTTCTGGCATTCGGTGGCTGGAGCGATGCGGCGACCTTGTCGGCGGAAGTGCGTGACGGTCGACGTGGAATATTCATCGCCATGCTCGGCGCGTTGACGCTGCTGATGGCGATTTATCTGGCGCTGAACTGGGCGTTTGTGCGAGGCCTGGGATTCGCCGGGCTGGCGGCGAGCAACGCACCGGCAGTGGAGTTGTTGAACCGTGCCTTTGGCGCGCCGGGTGTGCTGCTGATTCTGCTGATGGTGGGTATCGCGGCCATTGCCAGCATCAACTCGACCTTGCTGGTCGGCGCCCGCACCACCTATGCCGCTGCCCGCGATGTGCCGCAGTTGCGTCGTTTCGGCGAGTGGCACGAACGTGACGGCGTGCCGCGCAAAGCGTTGCTGGCGGAGGGCTCAGTGGCGTTGTTGCTGGTGCTGTTCGGCAGTTTCACCCAGAGCGGCTTCAACACCATGGTCGAGTACCTGACCCCGGTGTATTGGCTGTTTCTGAGCTTCAGCAGCCTGGCGTTGATCATCCTGCGCCGACGCTTTCCCGACGTGTCGAGGCCGGTGAGGGTGCCTTTGTATCCGCTATTGCCGCTGCTATTTTTCGGGCTGTGCCTGTACATGCTTTATTCGAGCGTGACAGTGGTGGGGTGGGGCGCATTTCTGGGGATTGGCGTGTTGCTGGTGGGCGCGCTGCTGTTGGCGGGATTGAGCCGCCTGGCGTCGACGCCTCGGCAAGCTCTGGGGCCGATCAGCGATTAAAACGAGACTTCGGCCGGTTGCGACAGACGCAGTACCGACAAGTCCCCGGTGATGCGTTTGTACGCCAGTCGAATTGCCTCGATGTTGCCGGCGTTCTGCGGATTGTTTTCGTGCAGGATCACGATGACCTTGGTGCTCAACCGCTCCGGCTCCTTTGCCCCATGATCACGCCATTGCCCATAGGCATCGAACACGGTGAAACCGTCGGGAAACCGCGACGTCACTTCCTTGTCGAGAAACTCGCGCCAGCGCGCCGCGCTGACCGCACCGTCCTTGCCATCGACCGTGCCCACCGAGAAGTACAACTCGGTGCGGATCCACTGCGCCTGCGCCGGGCGCGAGGCGTCACCTTGCAGGGTCGAGCTGGCGGGATCTTTGGTGTGCACTGAAACAGCAGGAGGACTGGCGCACCCGGCGACAGCGACAAACAGTGCAGCCAGTAACAGGCGTCTTTGCATGGAACATTCCTTTTATGAGTCAAGTGCAGACGCGCAATGATAGGGGCTGAGGTTAATAGCGATAAAAGATTAAAAAATGATTTCCTGGTTGATTCATGGAATAAGAAATCATCGAGTCGTGGGTACCGAACGTGCCAACGCCATCGCTGGCAAGCCAGCTCCCACAGGTTTTTTGGCGTGCACAAAGCCGTTGATCGACACAATCCCCTGTGGGAGCGGGCTTGCCCGCGAAAGCGCCGGCTCAGTCGATAAAGACGTTGGATGTGCCAACGCCATCGCTGGCAAGCCAGCTCCCACCGGTTTTGTGGCGTGCACAAAGCCGCTGATCGACACAATCCCCTGTGGGAGCGGGCTTGCCCGCGAAAGCGGTGTGACATTCAGCGATGAGGTTGGCGTATCTGACGCTTTCGCGAGCAAGCTCAGCGCCCCTCATGCTGCTTGCGATAAGCCCCCGGTTGCACGCCCACCGACTTGGCAAATGCCCGGGTAAACGCGGCGATCGACTGATAGCCCACCGCCGCACACACCTGTTCCACCGTGTGGTTAGTCCGCAGCAACTGGCAGGCATGCCGAATGCGCAACGCCAGCAATACCTGCCCCGGCGATTGCCCGGCCAGTTCGTTGAAGCGTTTGAAAAATGCCGAGCGCGACAGCCCGGTACTCGCCGCCATGCTCTCCAGCGACCACGGCAACTGCGGTTGTGCGATCAACTGATCCAGCAACGGCGCGAACTGCGGATTGCGCGCCAATGCCACGAGGCCGCCGAGGCTCTGGTTGTCGGCCATCTGCTGACGCAGCACGTACAAAAACAGCAGATGACTCAAGCGTTCGAGCAGCGCCGAGGAGGGCGCCGGCAGGCGTTCGCACTCTTGCAGGATCAACTCGAACAAGGCTCGCGCCGCGCTGGAAGACGGATCGCCCGCGCGCAGGATGATCCAGTCGGGCAACCCTTCGATGATCAGCGATGACAATCCCGACTTGAAATGGAAGAACCCGCAAACCAGCCCGACGCCATCCTGTGCCTGGCTATCGAGCGCGGTCATGGCCCTGCGCGGCAGCGTTTGGGCGAGGGCCGTCTCTTCGGCGCTGGAGAGGCGGTAATTCAGATCCCGCAGCAGAAACACCGCATCCCCGGGGTTCAATGGTATCGACCGTGCCTGCCCATCAATGTGCAGCCAGCAACGCCCCTGCACGATCAAGTGAAAACTGGCGCGCGCCAGCCCATGCGTACTCGCGTGCCAGCCACCGCAATAGCGCCCGACGTGGAACAGACTGGCGTCGAGTTCGAGGCTTTCTAATAACCAATCAACCAAAGGGCTGGACGAAATCATCTAATGGAAACACTCAGGAGCAAGTAATCGCTACTTTAGAATATGGATCGAAATTTTTATAACCAACAGACTGGCCGGACACTCAACAGCAGGAGTCCACTCCATGTCGCGCGTCACTCTTCACACCGTGCAAAGCGCTCCCGAAGCCGCCAGACCGTTTCTAGAAAATGCGCAGAAAAACTCCGGATTCATTCCGAACCTGCTGGCCGTGCTGGCCAATGCCCCGGCCGCACTGGAAACCTACGTTACGGTATCGGCGCTCAATGGCAAGTCCGAACTCAGCCTCGCCGAGCGCGAAGTGGTGCAACTGATTGCCGCGACCAACCATGGTTGCGATTTCTGTGTCGCAGGTCATACCGCCGTGGCGCTGAATAAGGCAAAACTGCCGCCGGAAGTGGTCAGTGCGCTGCGTGAAAAAGCCACTGTGCCCGTGGCAAAACTGGAAACCCTGGCCGCATTTGCCCGCGAGGTGATTGCCACCCGGGGCAAGGTCAGCGATCAGACCTTCAACCAATTCAAGGCCGCCGGCTACACCGAAGGCAATGCGCTGGAAGTGATCCTCGGCATCAGCCTGGCGACCCTGTGCAACTTCGCCAACGTGTTCGCCGACACGCCGCTCAACCCTGAGCTGGCGGCGTATCGCGCGTAATCCGCCAGCGCTTCGGGCCGCATCGTCTATGGTTGATGCGGCTGCGTACAAGGAGAGAAACGACATGCTCAATCCGGCATTGATGCAATGGCTGGAACACAACGCCCAGGCCCTGGATGCGGGCGACGGCGATCCACAACAGGTGCTGACACAACTGGCGCAGGCCGGGGTGCTACGGGTCGGCGTCAGCCCGGCGCTGGGCGGCAGCGGTGGCCACGTCAGCGATGCCGTGGAAACCCTGGCCGCCGTCGCCAGCCATTCATTGGCAGCGGCGTTCGTATTCTGGGGCCAAAGGGCCTTTATCGAATACTTGCTGCACAGTCCCAACGCTGCACTAAGGGAAAAGCTGCTGCTTTCACTGCTCAGCGCAGAACTGGCCGGCGCCACCGGTCTGTCCAACGCGATGAAGTACCTGTCAGGCATCGAGGCACTGCAAGTGCGCGCCGCCAGTGCCGCTGACGGCTGGACCTTGAACGGGCGCCTGCATTGGGTGACCAACCTGCGCAAAAGCGGTTTTGTGGTGGCGGCGGCGATCGAGCATGAGGCGGGCGGTTCACCCTTCGTGCTAGCCATCCCGGATGGCGCGGCCGGCGTAACACGTTCCGCCGACCTGCAGCTGATGGGGCTGCAATCGAGCAACACTGCCGCCATCGATTTCGCGCAAGTGGCGGTCGGTCGCGAATGGCTGCTGCATGAAGATGCGCGCAAGTTTCTACCGGCGGTGCGCCCGGCGTTTCTTGGCTTGCAGTGCGGCATGGCGCTGGGCCTGGCGCGACGTGCGTTGGCCGAGGTCGAAGGACATTTACAGAATGGTCGTTCGATTCTGCTGGAGCCGTTGCAAGAACAACGCGAGCAACTGGCTCGGAGCGTCGACGCGCTCAAGCAGGGCCTGCATGATGGACGCTTCCTGACCCAGCCGGGCGCGTTGTTCCAGATCCGCATCGCACTGGCCGAATCCGCCGCCAATGCGGTGCAACTGGAATTGCAATCCAGCGGCGGCAAGGCCTATCTGACCGAGCACGGCAGTGGTTTCGCCCGGCGCTGGCGTGAGTCGGCGTTCGTGCCGATCGTCACGCCGAGCCTGGTGCAACTGCGCGCTGAATTGCAGCGGCAGAAACGGGAAGCGACGGCATGACCGCGCCGGTGCTGGAGGCGCATGGCATCAGCCTCGGCTACCCGCGAGAGCAGGGCTGGCACACCGTGCTGGAACACTTCGACCTGCAATTGCAGCCCGGCGAAGTGGTGACGATTCTCGGCCCCAGCGGTGTCGGCAAATCGAGTCTGCTGCGTGTGCTGGCGGGGTTGCAGGCACCGCAGCAGGGCCGGGTGAGCCTGCTTGGCGAACCGCTGACCGGTGCGCACCCTCGGGTGGCGGTGGCGTTTCAGGACCCGAGCCTGTTGCCGTGGCTGACTTTGGAAAAGAACGTCGCCTTCGGTCTCGACTTCGCCCGCCAGCCGCACCTGACGGCCGAACAACGCAAGACGCGGATCGACCACGCCATCGCTGCGGTCGGCCTCGAACACGCGCGGTTGCAGCACCCGACGCAGTTGTCCGGCGGCATGGCCCAACGCACCGCGCTGGCGCGGTGTCTGGCGCGGCAGCCGCAGGTGCTGTTGCTCGATGAACCGTTCGGCGCGCTGGATGAAATCACCCGCACCGACATGCAGCAGTTGCTCCTGCAACTGATTGCCGAGCACCACACCGCAGCCGTGTTGATCACCCACGACATCGACGAAGCCCTGCTGCTTTCCGAGCGGATTCTGCTACTGGGTAACAGCCCGGCGCACATCCTCGGCGAGTGGCGCATCGATCTGCCTCAGCCGCGTGCCGAGTTGGTTGAGGAACTGGGCGCGCTGCGCATCGACATCCTCAAAACCCTTCGGCGGGCGAGCCGCAATCCCCTCATTCAACCTGTGCCCGCTACGTCGGAGATTGACCATGTGCCTGGACGACTTTACTCACACACGTCGTGACTTCCTCAAACTCAGCGCGTTGCTGACCGCTGGCGGCGCGTTGCCGTTGCTCAACAGCCTGAATGCCCGTGCCGCTGCCGAGCCGAACGCGCCGGTGCGCATCGGTTATCTGCCGATCACCGACGCCACGCCGTTGCTGGTGGCGCACAACAACGGGCTGTTCGAGGCCGAAGGCATTCAGGCCGAGCGCCCGGTGCTGCTGCGCAGTTGGGCGCAGGTGATCGAGGCGTTCATTTCCGGGCAGGTCAACGTGATTCATCTGCTGTCGCCGATGACCGTGTGGGCGCGTTACGGCAGCAAGGTGCCGGCCAAGGTCGTGGCGTGGAACCACGTCGGCGGCTCGGGCCTGACCGTGGCGCCGGGCATCACCGAGGTCAAGCAACTCGGTGGGCAATCGGTGGCGATTCCGTTCTGGTATTCGATTCATAACGTGGTGGTGCAGCAGCTGTTCCGCGATCACGGGCTGTTGCCGGTGAGCAAATCGGCGAGCGCCGCGCTGGCGCCGAACGAGGTCAATCTGCTGGTGCTGCCGCCGTCGGACATGCCGCCGGCCCTGGCGAGCAAACGCATTGCCGGCTACATCGTCGCCGAGCCGTTCAACGCCCTGGCCGAGGAACTCAAGGTCGGCCGAGTACAGCGCTTTACCGGCGACGTCTGGCGCAATCACGCCTGCTGCGTGGTGTTCATGCACGAGCAGGATCTGAACAACCGTCCCGAGTGGTCGCAGAAAGTGGTCAACGCGATCGTCAAGGCGCAGGTCTGGACCCGCGACAACCGCGCCGAGGCCGCCAAGCTGCTGTCCAGGGACGGCGAAAATCGCTACACGCCCCACGCGCAACCGGTGCTCGACCGGGTGCTGTCGCCGGCCACCAGCGACCGCGAGCAATATCTGGCCAGCGGCGCGATTCAGCACAGCCATTGGGACGAGCAGCGCATCGATTTTCAGCCGTACCCGTTCCCCAGCTACACCGAAGAACTGGTCAAACGTCTGAAGGACACGTTGATCGAGGGCGACAAGGGGTTCCTCGCCGGCCTTGATCCGCAGCAGACCGCCAAGGATCTGGTGGATGATCGCTTCGTGCGCAACGCCATCGCGGCCGTTGGCGGCATGCAGACCTTTGGCCTGCCGGAAAGCTTCGAACGCAGCGAGGAGTTCGGCCTCTGATGCGCCAGCGATCTTCATTGACCGTGCAGGGTTTGTTGGGTGTAGCGGGGCTGTTGTGCCTGTTGCTGCTGTGGTGGCTGGGTGTGCATCTGTTTGGCGGCAACGACAGCCTGGCGTTGCGCTTTTCACCCGAGGCAACTCTGGCGAGCCTCGGCGAACTGTTGCTGCGCCCGGAGCTGTACGAGCATGTGCTGGTCAGTCTGAAGCGGATTCTGGTCGGGCTGCTGCTGGCGCTGCTGATCGGTGTACCGCTGGGCTTGATGATTGGCAGCTACCGGCATCTGGAAGCGGCGACCACGCCGGCGTTTCAGTTTCTGCGGATGATTTCGCCGTTGTCGTGGATGCCGGTGGTGGTGATGCTGCTGGGCGTTGGTGATCAGCCGATCTACTTTCTGCTGACCTTCGCTGCGGTGTGGCCGATCCTGCTCAACACCGTGGCCGGCGTGCGCCAGCTTGATCCGCGCTGGCTGCAACTCAGCCGCAGCCTCAGCGCCACCCGCTGGGAAACCCTGCGCAAGGTGATCCTCCCCGGCGTGCTCGGCCATGTGCTGACCGGGGTCCGGCTGTCGATCGGCATTCTGTGGATCGTGCTGGTACCCTGCGAGATGCTCGGGGTCAGCGCCGGGTTGGGCTACTTCATCCTCGATACGCGTGATCGCCTGGCGTATTCGGAACTGATGGCGATGGTGCTGCTGATCGGCGTACTGGGTTTTACGCTGGATGCGTTCGCGCGCTGGCTACACCGACGCTGGGCGCCGGCCTGAGCCTCTTCACCAGCAGGCTCGCTCCCTGCGCGCAATCCCGCAATCACCACAAAGCCCTGTGGGAGCTGGCTTGCCAGCGATGGGGCCGTGTCAGCCTCCACCCTTGTAGACTGACCCACCGCCATCGCTGGCAAGCCAGCTCCCACAGTAATCTCGGCCAGTAACCAAGTCCGTGTACACCGCAAAACCTTTTAGGGGTCACGGGCTCGACGCCGGTTTCGCCAGCGCAATCCCCGCATCCCCCAGGCGCTTGAGAATCTCGAACAGCAGATCACTCTTGGTTCCGCCGACGATCCGTGGGCTGCCGACATAGCCCGTCACCGTCAAGGTGATGCCATCGGGCGAGAGCTTGCTGAAGCGTACGTACGACGCCGGTTTGTCGAGGATGTTTTCGTTTTCGCGGTAGGTGTTCAGCAGCAGTTCCTTGACCTGTTCCGGGTCGATGTCCAGCGGGAACATCAGCTCCAGGCTCGCCACCCCCTGGGCGCTGCCGCCGAGGGTGACGTTGCGCAGGTTCTGCGAGATCAGTTGTGAGTTGGGCACGATCACGATGGAGCGGTCGCTGAGCTGGATTTCCGTGGCGCGCACGTTGATCCGGCGGATATCGCCTTCGACACCGCTGATGCTGATCAGGTCGCCGACCTTCACTGGCCGTTCGGTGAGCAGGATCAGCCCGGAGACGAAGTTCTTGACGATTTCCTGCAAGCCGAAACCGATCCCCACCGACAACGCACTGACGATCCACGCCAGATTGGTCCAGCGCACGCCCAGTGACGACAGCGTCAGGAGGATAACCGTGGCATAACCGATGTTGGAAAACAGCGTGCTCAGCGACGCGCACATGCCCGGATCCATGTCGGTCTTGGGCAGGAATTCGTTGTCGAGCCAGCGGCGCAGGGCGCGGATCAGGTAGATACCGATCAGCAGCGCCAGCACCGCATTGACCAGGTGCGCAGGGACGATGTTCAGCTTGCGCAAGCCGGCACCACCCAGAATGCCCAGGACATTGCTGGTCAGTTGCCCGAACGTGGTGCCGATGCCGCCGACGAACAAGGTGATGACCGCCAGCAGCAACAGCCCGGCGCGGCTGGCACCGGACAGCACAATCGAGATCTGTTCCAGCCGCCGGTCGCCCAGGCCCAAAGTCTGCTTGAGCGTCTTGCCCGCCGAGTAGCGCGGCGAGAACAGGTACTCGCAGGCGTCCTTGACCACTTGCACCAGTAAATAGAACCCGGCCAGCACGATATAGGCCCATACCAGCTCAAAAGTGATGAAGCGGGCCAGCGACACGTAGCCGGTGAGCAAGGCCAGCGCCGACACGCCCATGCACACCGTGGCGATGCTGTAGATCGCTCCGGCAAACGTGCTGGCGGCCTCCGGTTCGTTGGCGCTGATCAACGCCTTGCGCACTTTGCCGACGCGCAACAGCAACGGCACCAGAATCACGATCACCACGATGGCAATCACCCCGCGCTGGGCGATCACGATCTGGCTGCTCATGCCGGTGGCGTTGCTGACTTGCACCAGCGTCACCAGCACCAGCAGGGTGGCGGCGAGAATCCTCGGATAGGGGCGCAACGCCAGCGCCACCGAATCGGCCATCGCCGGCAGCCGCCATGAAGGATGCTGGGTCGATAGCAGTGCGCGGCTCAACGCGGTGATCAGGACGCAGGCGTAAACGGCTTTTTCGAATTCTTCGGAAAAAGTCTGCAGCACTGGCGTCAGCGGCTCGTGACGGGTGCAGGCATAGAACAGCAGATGCAGGGCGATGGCTGTGGTGCCCAGGGTCGCCAGCGCCGAGGCGAATGCCAGCGCGCTGCGACGCAGGCGACCTTCCGGCATGCGGTGGATGCACAGCCAGGTCAGACCGCGTTCGGCAAGTCGGCGGCCGACCGTCCAGAAAGCCAGCGCCAGCAGCACCAGCACACAGGTGAAAAACCGTTCCCCCGGGGCCCATACGGTGGCCCAGGTGAGGTTCACCTGATCGATGAAAAACTTCAGGCGCTGGCGGTCGTCCGGCTCCGGCGCGACCAATGGCGACCAGAAGTCCGGGCTCAGGATGCTGTCGGTGCGCAGCGTCAGTTCGCTTTCGAGCAGTGTGCGGCGGATGCCGGCGATTTGTGTAATCAGCTCGGCTGCGCTTTGTTTGAGCGCGGCAAGGCTTTTGAGCGTGGCATCGACCTTGTTTTTCTGCTCGCTGAGCAACGCCCGTTGTGCGGCGATTTCCGCCTGTTCGGCGGCAATCTGCGTATCCGGTGCGGCGCCGAGCACCCCCAGTTGCACCGCCAGTTGCGCCTGCTGCGGCAACAACGATGCGGACAACCGATCGACATCCAGAATGAACGTCTGCACCCGGTCCTGCGGGCCTTCGAGCTGGTTGTAATTGTTGGCGGCGGAAATCTGCTGCTTCAGGCCGTCAAGACGCAGTTGCAAGGCTTGCAGATCACTTTGCGAGACCTCCACCAGCGGCGCCGCAGTGGTCGCCGAGGGCGCCGGCAAATCCGCCGCGCACAGCAGCGAACTGCCCGAAGCGAGCACGGTCAGCGCGACAAAAAACAATGACTTCAATGTGTTGCGCATCGGAGGGACCGGTTCTCGTTGATCACACAATCTATGAGGTTAGGTGATCGAACCGGGCACGGCGGAAAATTTCCGGTTAGCAGGGCGGGGGCGCAGCAGGGCGTGCGTGTTTTGCTGTGGTTGTCCTCATAATGCCGCAGCCAGGCTTCCATGGCTCATCAAAACACCACCCGTCCGGAAATGCAGTGCTGAACGGCACCGCCGACCCAGACGGTGCCGTCCACGTTCTGGATGTGCAATCGGCCGCGGCGGCCGATGGCGGTGCCTTGGCTCACGGTGTAGCGCTCGCCAAGGATGCCTGAGCCGATCAGCCACTGAGCCAGGCTCGCATTGAGGCTGCCGGTGACGGCGTCTTCGGCGCATTCCTCGCCCATGAAGGCTCTGACTTCCACGTCCGTTTCAGCGTCGTGACCCGCCCACGGCGCAATAACCCCGACATTCAGCCCCTGCAGCGCCGCGTAATCAGGCTTGATCGCCAACACGTCTTCGCGACTCGCCAGCAACACGCCCGCCCACCCCGGGCCGTTATCGACCCATTGGCTCGCGCGGATCTGCCCGGTGGCGAGGCCGAGTCCTTGTTCAATCAGGTTGAGCGTCGATGCCTCCAGCGGCCCGCTGCGCACCAATGGTGGTGCGGAGAACGCCAGTTGCGCACCTTGTTTGCGTACCCGAATCAAGCCCGCCGAGCACTCCTGAATAATCTCGACCTGCTCAGGCTTGTCGTTCTGCGCGAGCCACACTTTGCAGCTGCCCAGCGTGGGATGCCCAGCGAAGGGCAGCTCTCGCAACGGTGTAAAGATACGGACACGGTAGTGCGCGTCCGGCGCCTCGGGCTTCAACAGAAAAGTGGTCTCACTGAGTTGCGTCCAGCGGGCGAACGCCTGCATCTGCTCGGTCGTCAGCCCATCAGCATCCACCACCACGGCCAGAGCATTTCCTTCGTAGGGGTGATCGGCGAATACGTCGACTTGTACGAACTGCAGCGAGCGTGGCATTGAATGTCCTTACAGGTTGAGTCAGGGAAGGTCTTTTACGCCGATGGATTCGGATTATGGGCGCAGACTGTCAGGTGCCGGTCCATGACATTTCGATATGCGTGTCGGTTGTGCCAGTCCGGCGAAAGCCCAGTCGTTCATAGAGCTTCTGCGCCAATGTGTTCGTGCGAAAAGCGCCCAACTGCAACGGCACCTTGCGGGCAGCGGCTTCCAGCTGGAGGTTCCTCAGCATGCGCGAGCCAATGCCCTTGCCTTGGTACGCCTGCGAAATAGCGATGTTCTGAACTTGGATTCGATCTTCTTTATCCAGAATCTGCACGTATCCAATAATCCGGCCATCTTGTTCAATAACCGAAGTGGCTGCGCAGGCGAATTCCGCTGTGAAATTTGCCCGTTGCCACTTCTCATCCCAGCCCCATATTTTCTCGATGTGCTCGCGAAAGACTGCGCGATGCAAGTCAAAGAGGGTTGTCTGGTCACCATCGGTGGCGGGGCGTAGCGTCATGCGGGTCTCTGATTTGTGCTTTTGGCTGTTGCTGAGGCTAGCGGCTGCAACAATAAACGGCAATTCGGATTGATCATGGCCGCAGCATCTGACTGCCCCCGGACAATTACAACGCTACCCGCTCCACAAGCCTGCTGAACTCCAGCGGATGACCGGGGAGTTTCGCCGGTTTTAAGCTACAGCCGATCCCTATTCCCGGCAGGAACGTGGCCTATGAAATGATTCGATTTTTCTTGTCTCGTTTCCCGGCGTAGCGTGCCCCAACGACAAGGAGAATCATCGTGGCCTCATCCTCGACCAACCCTGCAGCAAAATTCGACACCTCGCGCGCCAGCGAGTACGCCAGACAGAGCCGTATCGCACTGGCCGGTTACGACGCCTGTCACGATCTGGCGGCTTGCATGTTGGCGGCTACGCTCGGCCCGGCGCGGGCGGCAAACGTGCTGGTGGTGGGCGCGGGGGGTACGGCGCAGGAAATCATCGCAATGGCCGCGCTGGAGCCGGACTGGTGTTTCACCGCTGTCGATCCTTCGGCACCCATGCTGGACGCCGCGACGCAGCAATTGAAGGTCCATGAATTACTGCACAGAACGCAGCTGTATCTCGGGCATGTCGATGACTTGCCGGCCGCCCCATCCTTCGATGCGGCAACATTGATCGGCGTGCTTCATCACCTCAAGGGTGACGAACCCAAACAACACATCCTGTGCTCGGTCCAGGCGCGGCTGAAACCGGGCGCACCGCTGATTGTGGCGGGCAATCATTACGCCTATGCCAGCCAACCGTTATTGCTGCAGGCGTGGGGGCAGAGATGGCGGCAGCAAGGCGCGAGTGCTGAGGAGGTGGCCGCCAAGCTCGGGAAAATCCTGCAGGGCGCGGATCCGCCGCATTCCGAAGCAGCGGTTCAGGCGTTGTTGCATAAGGCGGGATTCGGCCAGGCGACGCGCTTCTTCAGCAGTCTGTTCTGGGGCGCGTGGCTGGCGTGCCGACAGCCTCTCTCAGCCGACTGAGTGTGATCGAAACCTGAATTGCAGAATCAGCTCTCGCTGCTCTCAACCGGTTCGGCGGCCGCTTCGGCAGCCATCTTTGCGCGGTCGGCCTTGCTGATGTATTTGGGCTTTTTCGGCGCCAGTTTGGCGCTGGCCTTTTTGGCCTTTTCCTTGAACAACTGCTGCAGTTTCTTTTGGCGGTTCATGTTTCTACTCGGTGAAGTGGAGCCGGGCATGTGCCCATCAAGCGCGCATTAAATCCGGGTCGCAGCCATTTGGCGAGCCTGTTGCAGCGATGCGGGATCAAACTGCTCACGGGTGTCCATTCGCACACCGCGCAAGCCCGCTGTTTCCAGCTGCGTCCTATACAGTGCCTGCGCGCAATAGTTGATCAGAATAGAGCGCCGACGTGCGCCATTCACGTTGCGACTGCCCGCGTGGATCAGATCGACGTCAAACAGCAAAATGTCCCCCGCAGTCCCTGAAAGCTGCACGACTGCAGTCTCGTCGTTGGGGTCGAATGGTGGCTGTTGTGGTGAAGGTCGGTGACTGCCCGGGACGATGCGCGTGGCGCCGTTGTCGGGGCCGTAGTCGTCGAAAAAGGCGATGGCGTTGACCATGTCGCCGGGCCGCTGAATCGACAAGTCGCGGTGCAGTTGCTGATGGCCACCGCCGGCCAGCGGTTCGCGACCCTCGACCTGGGACAGGAAGTAGCGTTCGCCAATCAACTCGCCTGCCACCGTCAGAACCTGCGGCAAGCGACACACCGCTTGCACCGTTGCATCCAGGTCCAGCAGCGAATGGCGCCAGTCCATGCCGCGCGGGACCGGCCAGTGTTCCGAAGCTTGCACATTTGCATCGAATACCGCGCGCAGGTCGGCGAGCCAATTCCCCGGGATCGCATCGCGCAGCAGCGCGTAACCTTGCCGGTGAAGCTGCTCGCGCTCGATCATGGCTTCGTTAACATCAGGAAATCGCTGGTCAGCAGCGCGCCGAGGGCTGTGTTCAAGATTGATCTTTTCCAAGAGTGCATGTGTTGTTTTGCGACAGGACTGCGCGCAGATTCGTAGACCGGTTGCAATGAGGATAGCCGACGCATGCGCCTCTGCATCGAGGCTACGTCGGAACACCGGCGCGCGCGTCCGGATTTGAAATACCCGCCACCGCCCGCTAGAGTCGCGCCCCTTGTCCGGCCAGCAGTGCCGGCGATGGCTGGGGAAGAGGGCGGCAGTTGAACGAACACACATTGTCCATGCGACTGGAGCGGGTGGCGGCGCATGTACCGGCTGGCGCGCGGTTGGCGGATATCGGCTCGGATCACGGCTATCTGCCGGTGGCTCTGATGCGCCGTGGCGCCATCGTTGCGGCGGTGGCCGGCGAGGTAGCGCAGACACCGTTCCATGCCGCGGTGCGCACGGTGCGCGACAACGATCTTCAGCCGTTCATCACTGTGCGTCTGGCCAGTGGCCTGGCGGCGATCGAGCCGGACGACGAGATTTCCGCGATCAGCCTTTGTGGCATGGGCGGCGAGACGATTCGCGACATTCTTGACGGCGGCAAGGCGCGTCTGCGCGGTCATGAGCGGCTGATCCTGCAACCCAACGGCGGCGAGCAACCCCTGCGCCAATGGCTGATGGACAACGGCTACCGCATCCTCGACGAGGAAGTGCTGCAGGAAAACCGTTTCTTCTACGAAATCATCGTCGCCGAGCGCGGCGCCCCGGTGAGCTACAGCGCCGAACAGTTGTACTTCGGCCCGTTGCTGATGCAAGCACGCAGCCCGGCATTCATCGCCAAGTGGCAGCGTCTCTTACGGCAGAGACAGAAAACCCTGACCAGTTTCAAACAGGCGCGCCAGGAAGTGCCCGAGGAAAAACTGGAAGAAATTTCGCGACAGATTCAGTGGATCACTGAGTTGTTGGCTTGATCTGCCGTGTTGGCGCTTGCGCTCCTTCAGGTTTAAAGTCAGCTTCAAGGTTAACGTGCTTGCGGAGTCGGACATGAGAATCGGTGAACTGGCGAAAATCAGCGGACTGGCGCCTTCGCGCATCCGCTTCTACGAAGCGAGCGGGTTGATCACTTCGGTCGCGCGCAAAGCCAATGGCTATCGCGATTACGCACCTGACACTCAGTGGGTATTGCAGATCATCACCGGCGCGCAGGCGGCGGGTTTCTCCCTGGAGGAAATCCGTCAGTTGATGCCGATGAATGCCAGCGGTTGGCAGCACGACCAATTGCTCAGTGGCTTGAAGCGAAAAGTCGATGAAATCGAAGTCCTGCAGCAGCGACTGGCGCAGAACAAGGAGCAGTTGCTGCGGGCCATCAAGGGGATCGAGGATAAGCCTGCGGGGATGGCGTGTGCTGACAATGCGCAGATGCTGATCCATCGGCTGCGCGAAGACGGCGTGGCTTCTGCGCCCGACAAGCAGCCAGCAGCTGCGGCAAGAAAAGCCAACGCCCGTCAGGCATCCAGAGTCTGACGGGCTCACCTTAAACCTCGCTTTAAGGTCAACCCCGCTGCTGCGAATAATTTTTGCTGATGGCATCGGACTTTTACTTGAGCCTCAACCTGACGTTAACGCTAGCGTCTGAAGCTGATTGGGCAAGGCAATAACGCTGCTATCAGGTCCTATGGAGCCTGCGCATGAGTCAGCGAAATCACCTTGAAAAAAGTCATTGACCTTAAAGTTGACTTCAATCTTATGGTGGCCTCATCTCCAGTTGAGGACTGCTCCATGAATGTGTTCGACCCCCTGACCTTACCCAACGGTTCGACCATCAAGAACCGTATCGCCAAAGCCGCCATGGAAGAAAACATGGCGGACGCCGACCAGGCACCCTCCGCAGAATTGATGCGTCTGTATCAGGCGTGGGCCGATGGCGGTGCCGGGCTGATCATCACCGGCAACGTGATGGTCGACGGCCGCGCGATGACCGGGCCGGGCGGCGTGGTGCTGCAAGATGATCAGCAACTCGACAAGTTCAAGCGCTGGGCGCGGATCGGCCGTTCTGCCGGTGCGCAGTTCTGGTTGCAGATCAATCATCCGGGGCGCCAGATGCAGTCCAACCTCGGGCAGAAAACCTGGGCGCCGTCAGCGGTGCCGCTGGACCTGGGCAAACTGTCCAAGCGTTTCGCCACGCCCCACGCCATGACCGCCAGTGTGATTGAGGACGTCATCCAGCGCTTTGCGAACACCGCACGCCTCGGTGAACAGGCCGGCTTCACTGGGGTGGAAATCCACGCCGCTCATGGCTATCTGTTGAGCCATTTTCTCTCGCCACTGACCAATCAAAGGACGGACGAGTGGGGCGGCTCTCTGCAGAACCGTGCGCGGTTATTGGTCGAGATTGTCAAGGCAGTCAGGGCAGTGGTTTCTGCAGAGTTTGCCGTAGCGGTCAAACTCAATTCTGCCGATTTCCAGCGCGGCGGATTCACCGCTGACGACGCGAAAAAGGTGGTTGAGTTGCTCAACGATCTGGGCGTGGATCTGGTGGAACTGTCCGGTGGTAGCTACGAAGTCCCGGCCATGCAGGGTGAGGCGCGCGATGGTCGCACGTTGGCTCGTGAGGCCTATTTCGTCGAGTTTGCCCGGGACATCCAGACCGTTGCGAAAATGCCGGTGATGGTCACGGGGGGCATTCGTCGTCGCCCGGTGGCCGAAAGCGTCGTGCAGAGTGGTGTGGACATGGTCGGCATCGGCACCGCGTTGGCCATCGATCCGTACCTGCCGCGCGACTGGCAGCAGGGCAAGGACAACGCCCCGCAATTGCCGCCGATCACTTGGAAAAACAAGGCCGTCGCCGCCCTGGCGAACATGGCGGTGGTGAAGTTTCAGCTGGGTAAACTCAGTCGGGCGAAAAAGCCTGATCCGGGGGTGTCACCGTTGCGCGCGCTGATACTGCAGCAGATCGGCATGGCGTTTCGCACTCGGCAATATCGACGCTGGGTGGAAAAGCGTTCGGCGTGAGTCGCAAGGCATTTCAATCGTGACGTTGGCGGACGCTCTGACGAGAGCCCGCCCACGTCAACCGGTCAGTTCGGCATCAGCACCGTATCGACCACATGAATCACGCCATTGGATTGCATGACATCCGCGATGGTAATGGCCGCCTTGCCGCCTTTGGCGTCCTGCACCCACAGCTTGCCGTCGTGCAGCATCACGGTCAGCGATTCGCCCTGGACGGTTTTCAGCATCACTTTGCCGCCGTGCATTTTGGCGTCGTCCATCAGCTGTTTGGCAGTGTGAGTGCCGGCCACGACGTGGTAAGTCAGGATCTTCGTCAGGTCCACCTTGTGTTCAGGCTTGACCAAGGTATCGACCGTGCCGGCGGGCAGTTTTGCGAAGGCTTCGTTGGTAGGAGCGAAGACCGTGAACGGGCCCTTGCTGTTGAGCGTATCCACCAGCCCGGCGGCCTTGACCGCAGCGACCAGGGTCGTGTGATCCTTGGAGTTGACTGCGTTTTCGACGATGGTCTTCGTCGGATACATGGCCGCGCCGCCAACCATCACGGTATCGGCGGCAAAGCTGGACCCGGCGCCGAGGCAGAGCAGGGTGAAGCAAGCGACAGCAAGGCGTTTGATGAGCATGTGCATGGTGCGTCTCCTTGATTCTTCGACCCTTCGAATGAGGGTGTTGAATATACGGAGCAGGGGGTGAAACGGATGCAGCATGCAGCGAAAAACCTTTTGCGGTACGCCGAAACGGATTACCGCTAATCACGCAGGGTGGCTTCACCTGTGCGCGGGTTGGTCAGGGTCACATTCTCCAGCGCTCTGATGCGCCAAGCCTCGTTCTGCCTGATCAGCACCGCGAGAATCAGCGTATCCACCACATGCGCCCCGGCCGGATGTGCAGCTCCGGCCGACAAACGACTCCAGAAATGAATGATCTCAACCCCGTCAGCCACAGGATCGATATCGATCAGTTCATTCTCAAGAGTGGAGTCACGATAGATCGTCTGGTGAATGGGCGCGTGCAGCGCAACGATCTGCTCGA
The DNA here is from genome assembly GCF_000828175.1 of Pseudomonas sp. W15Feb9B. NCBI lineage: Bacteria > Pseudomonadati > Pseudomonadota > Gammaproteobacteria > Pseudomonadales > Pseudomonadaceae > Pseudomonas > Pseudomonas sp. W15Feb9B. Next base: position 20,633 of record NZ_JTKF01000065.1, read on the forward strand.
CGCCCCGAACGAAGTGGCCGAAACGATTGACGAACGTCGCTTGCGGATCGAACAGAGCTCCGAGTGCCGCCATGTCGTGAGCGTTCCAGGCTGCCTGGAATGCGCCTGGAGCGTCTTCGGGTTTTTTTATCTGAGTCATGGCCGGGGCCTCGCAGATCGTTAGAATGCGCTTTTGAACATAAGAAACTCAGTATGGATGTACAAGCGCTCGAAAGTAGCGACGTTTTATCGTTCACGTTGGATCAGGCACATCGCTGTTTCGAAATGGTCGTCAGCCTGAAGGACGGCTGCCGATGCAAACTGACGGCGTGGAATATCGATGGCGCAGAGTTGCCCATCAGTCTCGGTGCTCTGCACATTCAAAATTCTCGCGTCCTCGGAGAGCTGGAAGGGATCAGCTTTGTTGAAAACGTTCTATCTCTCGAGGGTGATTTTGGCGACATGTCTATCGAAGCGGACACGGTTTTGGTCGAAAAGCTGATTTAGGCTTTGAGCGCAAAGGGAAGGATCGCCCTCTCGATAGACGATTCCATTCAAATCTCTGTCAACGCCTGGCGCAATACATTCTGTCTGTAAGCTGAGGTTCTGCCGGCGCGCTTGTTTCTAAACCTGACGCCAGCGCCTGATCAATCATTTCCAAGGAGGTCCCCATGACAACAGGGCAGTGTCTTTGCGCGGCAGTACGCTTTTCCCTCACGGTGGAACCGCGCTTTTTCTATCGCTGCCACTGCTCACTGTGCCGCAAACAGACCGGTGTCGGGTTCAACCTCGCTACTCTGGTCAGCGCTCGGGACTTTCGTTGGGACGCAGGGCAGGACTCGATCAACAGTTGGATCAAATCCAGCGGCTACAGAAACGACTTCTGCGCACAGTGCGGCTCGACCGTGCCCAACCCACTTCGCGAATCGCCTTACGTGTGGATTCCGCTCGGACTGCTTGATGAGGATCTGAGCATGGAATGCGTTGGCGATTTCTGTGTGGACGATGCCATGTCATGGGATACGCAGCGTTCAACGCAGAGTTATCACGGGGCGGTGGAGTCACTGGCGTTTCTTCTGCAAAAACTCCGGGTCAATCCTGATTGACCCGAAGCTCGCGCTGCAATTACTTCCTTAGATACGCAAACATGTGTTGCACATAATCCGCCTTGCCCAGCGGCACACCGTTGTGGCGCAGGATGTTGTACGCGGTGATCAGGTGAAAGTAGAACTGCGGCATCGCCCAGTCCACGGCGTATTCGCGGCCGGTCATGTCGAAGGCGATGCCGTTTTGCAGATCGAGGGCGATTTTCTTGTCCGCGCTGGCGTCAATCTGCGCCGGATCTGCCGCCGCCAGCATCTCCAGTGTGCTGTCGATCAATGCCTTGGCCGCCGCCATGTTTTCGGGCGGTGTGAGTCTGGTCAGCGGTTGTTGTGTCAGCCGCTGCACGGCGTCCTGTGCCTGGGTGCAGGTGTATTGAACTTGCGTCGCGAGGTTGTGCATGTCCGGGGCCAGACGTGCGTCGAGCAGAACTTGCGCGTCGTAGCCGCGCTCAAGGGCGTAAGCCTCGCTCTTGGACAGGATGGCCGCCAGCGAGCGCAACATCTGAGCGAAACGAGGAAGGGTCATTGCATGGATCGACATGGTTATTCCCTGTGTAGTCATTCAAAGGTGAGACCTCGGTGGCGAAGGGTAGTCGATTTGCTGTCGAAAATAACCGCGACAGCACACTTTGCGCAGGAACCTCCCCACGGCATTTGCCGTAGGTTCAATGATTAGCAGCGTCGCTCAACTGTTGAAGCTCAAGTTGCCTGGCAGCACTCGCTTCAAGGGTCGCACGCTCTACATCCAGATACCGATGAATGCTTTGGAGGTTGGCAATTTTCTGTTTGATTTCGGCCATCTTCTTTTCAATCAGCTTCGCGCCGTCAGCACAATCGATCAGCTTGTTGCGCTGCGCATCCAGAATCTCGCCTATTTCTCCCAGGGAAAATCCCATGCTTTGCGCGCGCTGGATAAAATCCAGATCCTGCAGGGTTTGCTCGGTGTAGACACGATAGTTGTTGGTTTGCCGCAGCGGTGAGATCAGGCCGATCTGCTCGTAGTAACGCAAGGTATGACGGCTGGCGCCGCTGCGAGCCTCGAGTTCGCCGATTTTCATGAAAACACCGCTTGACTGTAGAGTTGGGTCGATACTTTACGCTGGATTTCTCACCTTCAACAAGGAACAGGGAAATGAGCGTGGAGTGCTTTGTCACGGGGGGAACCGGCTTTATCGGTCAACATTTGCTGGCGAACCTGAGTGCAAAAGGTCACACCCTTCGGGTGTTGATGCGTCGCCCGGAGCGGCTGGCTGCGTTGCGCGAGCAAGTTGATAGTTTAGGCGGGTGCGCGACACGGGTGTTTGCCGTGGCCGGGGATCTGGAGCAGGACAATCTCGGGCTGAGCCTGGTTGATCAGGAGGTGCTGAGGCGCGCCAGCGTCATTTTCCACCTGGGCGCCCACTTCGCATGGGGGCTTTCGGTGGAGCAGTCTCGTGCAGTGAATGTGCAGGGGGCAAAGCGTGTGGCGCTGTTGGCGGCTGAGCAAAAAAGCCGTTTAGTGATGATCGGCGGCTACATGCTGAACAATCATGAACATCTGCAACGCATCGGCATTGATCCTCGTCAGCCGGAGTTGACGAATTGGCCCGCCGTCTACCGGCGTGTCGGTGGTTACGAGGCAAGCAAACTGGAGGCGCATTTTGCGACCCTGCAGGTCATGTCCGCCAAGGGCGGGGAGATGACCGTTGTCCACCCTGCGACGGTCTGTGGCCACAGCCGCACGGGGCATATCCTTGACGGCCAGCCTTTGGTGGCGCTGATACGCAACCTGGTGCAGGGCAAGCTGACTGCAGTGCCCGGTTCAGCCGAGCATTGGCTGCCACTGGTCACCGTGGATTATCTGGTCGAACTGGTGGCCGTTTGTGCTTTTGATCCTGCCATGGTGGGCGAGGAACTGCTGGCGCTTGATGATCAAACGCCAAACTTGCGAGAACTCCTGGCACAGGTGGCTAAACCTTTGGGCTTGAAGTCTCCCAAACATCACATTTCACTTCGACTGCTGAAGTGGTTACTGAGTATTCCTCCGGTCGCGTGGTTTTTGAATACAAAACCCGAAGCCCTGGACTTTATCCAGACCACTCGTTTCAACACCGCGGCGGTCGAGCAATTTGCCAACAGGCATGGAATGGCCAAACCGGACATACGTCAGGCTTTGCAGCACACGGCAACGTTCGTCAACGCGTATTACATAGCCAAGGGCCAGGCACTCTGACGTCTCCCTTGGGCGGCGCCGTCGATGCAGGGCGGCATTCTATCGAACGACCATTCAGCGACAAGGATCGTCACCGCGCAGCCTCGGATGCGCGGCAGGATCTTGTTTCGCTATTCACGGAACTGCCGCGAGACCGGCGTCGTTTTTACAACGCAAACGTAGTCCCACGCGTATTTACAAACAACGAGTAGATCGAGTGACTACTGGCCATGAACAGTCGATTGCCTTCGCGCCCGCCGAAGCACAGGTTGGGGCAGCGCTCTGGCAGCGAAATGTGCCCGATGGCCTTGCCCTGCGAATTAAAAACACGCACGCCGTCGAGTTTTTCCAGGTCGGCCTTGGGATCACCATTACCGCCCCAGCCGCACCACAGGTTGCCCGCTTCGTCGCATTTGATGCCGTCAATCGCGGCATAGTCCAAGCCTTCGATGTGCTTGCGGCGTTCACCCAGGGTGCCGTCGTCTTTCACCGTAATCGCCCAGATCAAGCGATTTGGCTTGGCGCGACCTTCGACGACATACAGGGTCTTTTCATCGGGAGAAAAGCACAGGCCGTTGGGGCCGTTGAGGTCGTCGATTACCCGAGTGACTTTTTGGCTCCCGCCGTCGATGCGGTACACGGCGTGGGGTTGGGTCGGGGTGACTTTGTGGCCTTCGTAGTTATTGCCGGTTTGGAATGGCGGGTCGGTGAACCAGATCGAGCCGTCACTTTTGCAGACGATGTCGTTGGGTGAGTTGAAGGGCTTGCCGTCGAAACTGTCGGCCAGCACGGTGATCGTGCCATTGTGTTCGGTGCGCGTGATGCGGCGCCCTTCGCTAGTGGTGGTGGAGCCTTCGCAAACGATCAGACGCCCTTGTCGATCCCGGCACATGCCGTTGGAGAAGTTTGAGTGTTCGCGGTACACCGTGAAGGAGTCGGTGATTTCGTCCCAGCGCATGATGCGATTATTGGGGATGTCGCTGACCAATAGATAGCGGCCATCACCGACCCACACCGGTCCTTCGGCCCAGCGCATGCCGGTGGCGAGTTTTTCAACACTGGCGTTGAAAATACGCAGGTCCAGGAAGCTGTCGTCGAGGATGTGAATCAGTGGATCAGGGTAGCGCTGACTCAAGGGTTCGGCGGCATCGGAGAAGCGGGGCAGTGCGGCGCTGCCGACAGTGGCGAGCGTGGCGGAAACAGCGAGCGACTTTTTCAGGAAACTGCGGCGGGTATTGCCTTTCGCTTGATCAAGGCTTCCAGGCTTGGCGGACAGGAATGAGTCCATGTAGCGATCTCCGTGGTTTTATTTTTGTTGAGGAGGCGTAGTAATACCCTGTGATAAGACATCGTACAAGTTGATATGGTCGGCATGGCGCTAACTCTCACCGATGCTGTCTTGCCCGGCCGGGTGATATCAGGGAAGCTGCGCCGAGCCCGGTTGCGGGGCAGTTGTTGAATTGTTCAGGGAAGCGTTGATGGCACTCAGGGTGTTGGTGGTTGGCGGGTATGGAAACTTTGGCAGCATCGTTTGTCGGCATCTGATCGATATGCCGGGCATCGAACTGGCGATCTCGGGGCGCGATCCGCAGAAGCTGGAGCGCAAGGTCGCTGAGTTGGGGGCGAGCTGCGAGCGCTGGTGTGGTGACGCAATGGGCGCCGGGTTCGCCGCTGCTCTGCGTGCGATGAATATTCAACTGGTGGTTCACACGGGCGGTCCGTTTCAGGGGCAATCCTATGCGGTGGCCGAAAGCTGCATCGAAGCGGGCGTCAACTATTGCGATCTGGCGGACTGCCGGACGTTCGTCAATGGCATCGGCGTACTCGATGCCCGAGCGAGAGAGGCCGGTGTCGCCATCCTCAGTGGTTGCAGTTCGGTGCCGACGCTGTCGTCGGCGATCATCGATGAGCAGCGCCATCGCTTCAAACGCATCGACTCGATCGAGCACGGCATTTCCTCGTCAGCGAAAATGCCGGGGTTGTCGACGATCGAGGGGGTGCTGGCGTATGCGGGCAAACCGATCCGCCAACTGCGCAATGGTCAAGTGCATGAGGTGATGGGCTGGGAAGACCTGACCCTGCGCAAGCTGCAGAACCTGGGCACTCGTGCGCTGGCCAATGTTGATGTACCGGACATGGACATCTTTGCCAGCCGGTTTGGTGCGCACACGTTGAGTTTCAAGGCTGGCGCTGGCCTCAAGCTCGGCGGCGTGGCCAATTATCTGTTTGCGCTGGCGATGAGGAAAGGACTGGTGCGTGACCACAGGGTGTGGGCTGCCAGGTTGCATCGCTGGGGGACATGGTTTGAGCGTTTCGGTGATGGCAAAAGTGCGATGTATATAGATGTGCGGGGTGTCGGAATGAACGACCTGCCGTTGTCGATGACGGCGCAACTGACCGCGCTGAATGACAAGGGGCCGGAGATCCCTAGTTGTGCTGCCGTCGCTCTGGCCGCGAAGATCGCCCGAGGTTACCTGCCCGAACCGGGTGCCCGTCCTTGTGTCGGTGAGATCAGCGTCGACGAATACATGGCAGCGATCAACGATCCGCAGAATCTTTGCCTGTCTGTGATGTTCTCTGACGGGATGTGGTGAGCATGCTTTATCTGAGCGTGAAGTACGTGCATGTCATCGCTGCGATTTTCCTCTTCGGCTTCGGCATGGGTTCCTATCTGTACCTGATTGCCGCCAGCCGTACGGCCAATCCACAAGTGATCGCGCATGTGGCGAAAATGGTGGTGCGTTATGACGCCTGGATCACCACGCCGGCGGGCTTCATCCAGATCGCGACGGGTTATTGGCTGATAAGGCTTTCCGGGTTGCCCTTGACCACGGACTGGGTGCTGATGTCGCTGATCCTGTTCTTGATAGTGGGATCGCTCTGGCTGCCGGTGCTGTTGCTGCAGAAACGTTTGCAAGGGATGGCGGCGGACGCGGTGCAATGTGGGGCAGGGGTTGATGCTGATTACCGGGCTGCTTATCGACAGTGGTTCTGGATGGGCGTTTGCGGGTTTCTCGGGATGTTCGTGATTGTCTTGATGATGGTGACGAAAATGACGCCGGGGCAGTGGCTGCAGTTGATGCTGTAGCGGAGCATTCACATTGGCGACTTGAGAAAGCGACGTTCGTGATCGGGGTCGGGCAACAGACAGGTGTCGTACTTGCCGAAGATCCGATAGCGATTCAGTGCCACGCGGTCGTAGGTCCAGTCTCTAAGTGCTTGTGGGAAAACTCGCAGAAGCCTGACCGGCGACCAACGAGCCGGCAGTTGTGCAATCACTTCGAAGAACGCATCGGAGCGCACCCAGTAATGCTCGTCGCGGATCACCGCCATCGTGTCGAACTCGTCGACCGGAAGACCGGCCCATGCCAGCAACGCCTGACCTTCTGGCGATTGCACTGCCGCCAGGCGCACTCGCTGCTTGTTGTCATGACGAATCAGAAAACGCGCCCAGCCGTTGCATAGCTTGCAGACGCCGTCGAATAGCACCACGGTCTCGCCTGGATTGAGCAAGGGGGCTGGAGTGGGGCGTATTCGGGAATCGGGCATGGGGGGCGATCCAGGCAGTTGGGCTGTCATTGTGAAGCATCACCGGAAATTGTTTCAGGTGATGGACCGTATGCTGCGCATCCGCTGACGTTGCGTCTATATATAAGCAGGCTTTTCGGTGCATTGATAGAAAACTGAAATTAACGGTT
>NZ_JTKF01000066.1:0-38254 GCF_000828175.1 Pseudomonas sp. W15Feb9B
AACCGTTAATTTCAGTTTTCTTTCAACAACTTACAGATCGGTTAAAAAACGCACAAATCCACCTATATATAAGCAGGAAACAGCCTTCTTCTATATAGAAGCGATACTCAAAGCACTCCATCAGCCTTGAGTGCCTCTACCGCGCCAGCGCCCAGACCCAACACCCGCTGCAAAACCTCCAACGTATGCTCGCCCAATAAAGGAGGCGCGCGACGGTATTCGACAGGCGTTTGCGACAGCCGGATCGGACTCGCCACCTGCGGGACCATTCCTGCCAGGGCATGCGGCAGCTCTATCGCCAACCCACGTGCTTTCACCTGCGGATCGTCAAACACTTGGGACAGATCATTGATCGGCCCACACGGCACCCCCGCCTGCTCCAACTGCGCCACCCATTCGGCGGTGGTCTTGAATACCGTTGCCTGACGAATCAGCGGAATCAACACCGCGCGGTTAGCCACCCGCAGCTTATTAGTCGCGAAACGCGGATCGTCCGCCCACTGCGGCTGCCCAGCCACCTCGGCGAACTTGCGGAACTGGCCGTCATTGCCAACGGTAAGAATGAAATCACCATCAGCCGTGGGGAAGTCCTGATAAGGCACGATGTTCGGATGCGCATTGCCCAGACGCTTGGGCGCATTGCCCGTAGTCAGGTAATTCATCGCCTGATTGGCCAGACAGGCGACCTGCACATCCAGCAAAGCCATATCGATGTGTTGCCCGCCACCATCGTGATCACGATGAGCCAGCGCTGCCAGAATCGCCACGGTCGAATACAAACCAGTAAGGATGTCCGTCAGCGCCACACCCACCTTCACCGGCCCGGCGCCTTCATCACCTTCAGGGCGACCGGTCAGGCTCATCAGCCCGCCCAGCCCCTGGATCATGAAGTCATAACCGGCGCGCTTGGCATACGGCCCGGTTTGACCGAAGCCGGTGATCGAGCAATAGATCAGGTCCGGATTGATCGCCTTCAGCGATTCGTAGTCCAGCCCATAGGCGGCCAGCCCCCCGACCTTGAAGTTCTCGATGAGAATGTCCGACTTCGCCGCCAGCTCCCGCACGAGGCTCTGACCTTCAGGCCGAGTGAAGTCGATCGTCACCGATTGCTTGTTGCGGTTGGCCGACAAGTAGTAAGCCGCCTCGCTGGTATTTTCCCCGTATGCGTCCTTGAGGAAGGGCGGCCCCCAGGCGCGCGTGTCATCGCCATTGCCTGGGCGCTCGACCTTGATCACCTCGGCGCCAAGGTCAGCAAGTATCTGCCCGGCCCACGGCCCGGCCAGCACGCGCGATAAATCCAGTACCCGCAGATGCGACAGCGCGCCCATGGTCGCTCTCCTGTTAATAGAACGCCTGCAGACCGGTTTGCGCGCGCCCCAGGATCAGCGCGTGAACGTCGTGAGTACCTTCATAGGTATTCACCACTTCCAGGTTGACCAGGTGACGGGCCACACCGAACTCGTCGGAAATACCGTTGCCCCCCAACATGTCACGGGCCATCCGGGCAATATCCAGCGACTTGCCGCAGGAGTTGCGCTTCATGATCGAGGTGATTTCGACCGCCGCAGTACCTTCATCCTTCATGCGCCCCAGACGCAGGCAACCTTGCAGTGCCAAGGTGATCTCGGTCTGCATGTCGGCCAGCTTCTTCTGGATCAGCTGAGTCGCGGCCAATGGACGACCGAACTGCTGACGATCAAGGGTGTACTGGCGAGCGGTGTGCCAGCAGAATTCGGCAGCGCCCAACGCGCCCCAGGAGATGCCGTAGCGCGCCGAGTTGAGGCAAGTGAACGGACCTTTCAAACCACGCACGTCGGGGAAGATGTTCTCTTCCGGTACGAAAACGTTGTCCATGACAATTTCGCCGGTGATTGATGCGCGCAGGCCAACCTTGCCGTGAATCGCCGGTGCGCTCAGGCCCTTCCAGCCTTTCTCCAGGACAAAGCCACGGATGTCGCCGGCATCGTCTTTGGCCCAGACTACAAATACGTCGGCGATCGGGCTGTTGGTGATCCACATCTTGGCGCCGGTCAGGCTGTAACCGCCGTCGACTTTGCGCGCACGGGTGATCATCGCACCCGGATCGGAACCGTGGTTGGGTTCGGTCAGACCGAAGCAGCCGATCCATTCGCCGGACGCCAGTTTCGGCAGGTATTTCTGTTTCTGCGCTTCAGTGCCGAATTCGTTGATTGGCACCATCACCAGCGAGGACTGTACGCTCATCATCGAACGGTAGCCGGAGTCGACGCGCTCCACTTCACGTGCAATCAGACCGTAGCTGACGTAGTTCAAACCGCTGCCACCGTATTGCTCAGGGATCGTCGCGCCGAGCAGGCCGACTTCGCCCATTTCGCGAAAGATCGCCGGGTCGGTTTTCTCATGGCGGAACGCTTCGAGGACACGTGGCGCCAGGCTTTGCTGAGCAAACTGGGCGGCAGTGTCGCGAATCATGCGCTCTTCTTCGGTGAGCTGTTGATCCAGCAGCAGGGGATCGATCCAGTTGAAGCTAGCTTTACCGCCCATGAGTGTGTCCTCGTAAATCGGTGAATTAACGTGGCATTGATCCTAGGCCCGGTTCGCCAGCGCGGCAAACGAGGATTTCGCATCCTGTTGTGCTAATTTCTCACTCCGAAACGTCGCTGAATGCCTTTTATGCGGCGCATTAGTGAGGTTGATGTACATGCGCAGGAAGATCCCCAGCACCACAGCCCTGATTAGCTTCGAAGCCGCCGCTCGCCACGAAAGCTTTACCAAGGCCGCCGAAGAACTTTCCCTCACCCAAGGCGCCATTTGCCGACAGATTGCCAGCCTTGAGGAGTTCCTCAGTGTGGAACTGTTCCGACGCTCGCGACGCGGTGTGAAGCTGACGGAAGCGGGGCTGTCCTACAGCCGTCGGGTGGCCACGCAACTCGATGCCGTCGAGCGCGACACGCTCTCGGTCATGGGCCAACAGGGCACCAACGTGATCGAACTGGCAGTGGTGCCCACTTTCGGCACGCAATGGCTGCTGCCGCGGCTCAAGGATTTCCAGCTCAAGCACCCGGAAGTGACGGTTAACCTGACCAACCGCACCCGTCCGTTCCTGTTTGCCGACACCGATTTCGACGCAGCGATCTACTTCGGAGACGCCGATTGGTCGGGTACCGAGTCCCACAGACTGATGGGCGAAAATCCGATGCCAGTGTGCAGCCCAGCCCTACTCGGCAATAGAACGCATCTGACGGCTGACGAGATCGCCGAGCTGCCGTTGCTGCAACAAACCACTCGCCCTTATGCCTGGCGCCAATGGTTTAACTCACAGCAGTTGAACATCCCCCGCGACATGACAGGCCCACGCTACGAGCTATTCTCCATGCTGGCCCAGGCGGCCATGCACGACATGGGGATCGCACTGATTCCGCCGTTCCTGATTCAACGCGAACTGGCCGAGAAACGCTTGGTGATCGCCAACCCGGATGCACTCTCCAGCATCAAGGCGTATTACCTGATGATTCCGGAGCGCAAGGTCGAATCGGCGTCACTCAAGGCATTTCGCGATTGGCTGGTCAATCAGGCAAACAGCTACAGCCTAGAAGGATAAAGGCTTACAACAATTACTAACCCGGTAGTCAGGAAATTCAAAGCCCTACAGATATAAGTATTTGTCGCAAAATCGCAGACTGTATCCGAAAGTCGTACAGACGTCCCACAAGCGCCTGTGGACGTGGCTTTGAGCCTCTATTGGCGACTCATTACGTCCTATTCACGCCGCCGATGAGAATTTTTTTCAGATTCAGCCAGAATCCTTGCAAGGCACGGCCTGCAAGGGATTCAACTGGCCATCTGCGACATTCGGTCACGGGATGACTTGTAGTTAATTTTCCGTCACCCGTCATAATCCCTTGAAGGGCATAAAGTTCGCCTGCAAAATGCCGCGCCCCGCCCTGATTTGGCGGGATCGTGCTGATCGGCCGCCCCAGTCGCACCATCCGCAGTGCCTGGGTTTACTCAATAAGATCACGCAGGAGATTTGACGTGCACATTGGTGTTCCTCTCGAAACCCAGACCGGTGAAACACGGGTTGCTGCAACCCCGGAAACCATTAAAAAGCTGATCAGCCAAGGTCATAAGGTCACTGTGCAAACCGGCGCTGGCGTCAAAGCCAGCGTTGTCGACAGTGCCTATGAAGCGGCGGGCGCAACCATTGGCAGTGCCAGCGATGCGTTCGGTGCCGAGCTGATTCTCAAAGTAGTCGCCCCCAGCGACACCGAACTGGCGCTGATCAAGCGCGGCACGGTGCTGGTTGGCATGCTCAACCCCTTCAATAACGAAACCATCGCCAAGATGGCCGAGTGCGGGATTACTGCGTTCGCCCTCGAAGCGGCGCCGCGCACCTCTCGCGCACAGAGTCTCGATGTGCTGTCGTCGCAGGCGAACATTGCCGGCTACAAGGCAGTGCTGCTGGCCGCGCACTACTATCCGCGCTTCATGCCGATGCTGATGACCGCTGCGGGCACCGTGAAAGCGGCGCGCGTGCTGATTCTGGGTGCCGGCGTGGCCGGGTTGCAGGCGATTGCCACGGCGAAACGTCTGGGTGCGGTAATCGAAGCGTCTGACGTGCGTCCGGCGGTGAAGGAACAGATCGAATCCCTCGGCGCCAAGTTCGTTGACGTCCCTTACGAAACTGACGAAGAGCGCGAATGCGCGGTCGGTGTCGGCGGTTACGCGCGGCCAATGCCGGCAAGCTGGATGCAGCGTCAGGCCCAGGCTGTGCACGAGCGCGCCAAGCAGGCCGACATCGTCATCACCACCGCACTGATCCCGGGCCGCAAGGCGCCGACACTGTTGAGCGCAGACACCGTGGCGCAGATGAAGCCGGGCTCGGTGGTCATCGACCTCGCGGCAGCCCAGGGCGGCAACTGCCCGCTGACCGTCGCCGATCAAGTGGTGGTCGAGAACGGCGTGACCATCGTCGGCCCGACCAACCTCGCCGGTGAAGTCGCCGCAGATGCTTCGGCGCTGTACGCCCGCAACCTGCTGGACTTCCTCAAGCTGGTGTTCACCAAAGAAGGCCAGTTCGACGTCAACCTCGAAGACGACATCGTCGCCGCGTGCCTGATGTGCCGCGACGGCCAAGTCATCCGCAAAAACGCCTAAGCAGGGATTCAGACGATGGAAGAGCTTATCTCCCCCGGTATCTACAACCTGATCATCTTCGTGCTGGCGATTTATGTCGGTTACCACGTGGTCTGGAACGTTACACCTGCGCTGCACACGCCGTTAATGGCGGTGACCAATGCCATTTCGGCAATCGTGATCGTCGGCGCCATGCTCGCTGCTGCGCTGACCGTCACGCCGCTGGGCAAGACCATGGGCACCCTCGCCGTGGCACTGGCGGCAGTCAATGTGTTCGGTGGCTTTCTGGTCACCCGCCGCATGCTTGAGATGTTCAAGAAGAAAGCCCCGAAAGCAAAAGAAGAGGCGCCGAAGTAATGAGCATGAATCTCGTCACGACGCTCTACCTGATCGCGTCGATCTGCTTCATCCAGGCCCTCAAAGGCCTGTCGCACCCGACCACCTCGCGGCGCGGCAATCTGTTCGGCATGCTCGGCATGGCGCTGGCCATTCTCACCACCATCGGCCTCATCTATAAGCTGGGTGCCGAGCTGGCGACTGCCGGTATCGGCTATGTGATCGTCGGCCTGCTGATCGGCGGCACTGCCGGTTCGATCATGGCCAAGCGCGTTGAAATGACCAAGATGCCGGAGCTGGTCGCCTTCATGCACAGCATGATCGGTCTGGCGGCGGTGTTCATCGCGATTGCTGCGGTGGTTGAGCCGCAATCGCTTGGCATCGTCAAGCAACTGGGTGATTCGATCCCGGCGGGTAATCGTCTGGAACTGTTCCTCGGTGCGGCGATCGGTGCGATCACCTTCTCCGGTTCGGTGATCGCCTTCGGCAAACTGTCGGGCAAGTACAAGTTCCGCCTGTTTCAGGGTGCACCGGTACAGTTCAGCGGTCAGCACAAGCTGAACGCAGTTCTGGGCCTGGCGACGCTGGTGCTCGGCGTGACCTTCATGCTCACCGGTAACCTCGCCGCGTTCGCGCTGATGCTGGCGCTGGCGTTCGTGATGGGCGTGCTGATCATCATCCCGATCGGCGGTGCCGACATGCCGGTGGTGGTGTCGATGCTCAACAGCTATTCGGGCTGGGCGGCAGCAGGTATCGGGTTTTCGCTGAACAACTCGATGCTGATCATCGCCGGCTCGCTGGTGGGTTCGAGCGGCGCAATCCTCTCGTACATCATGTGCAAGGCGATGAACCGTTCCTTCTTTAATGTACTGCTCGGTGGTTTCGGTAATACGGCCGACGCAGGACCCGCCGGTGCGAAAGAAGCCCGTCCGGTGAAGTCCGGTTCGGCGGATGACGCGACCTTCCTGCTGACCAACGCCGACACCGTGATCATCGTCCCGGGCTATGGTCTGGCGGTGGCCCGCGCGCAGCATGCGCTGAAAGAGCTGACCGAGAAGCTGACCCACCGTGGCGTGACCGTGAAGTACGCGATCCACCCGGTGGCCGGTCGTATGCCGGGGCACATGAACGTCCTGCTCGCCGAGGCCGAAGTGCCTTACGACCAGGTGTTCGAGATGGAAGACATCAACTCCGAGTTCGGCCAAGCCGACGTGGTGCTGGTGCTCGGCGCCAACGACGTGGTCAACCCGGCCGCCAAGAACGATCCGAAATCGCCGATTGCCGGCATGCCGATCCTCGAAGCATTCAAGGCCAAAACCGTCATCGTCAACAAACGCTCGATGGCCAGCGGCTATGCCGGTCTGGACAACGAACTGTTCTACCTGGACAAAACCATGATGGTGTTCGGCGACGCGAAGAAGGTCATCGAGGACATGGTCAAAGCGGTGGAGTAATCCTCCACCGTTGCACCGGACGCCCCGACTTGTCGGGGCGTTTTCGTTTGCGCAAAGCGTCGGACAATTTGCCGCGTTGTTGCAGATCCGGTAACGGTGTTTTACTTCAAACCCGCTAAATAGACGCCTCGTTTGCGACCTTGGTAGCGGGACAGGCGCCCGCGAAATTCACTAGACTGCGCATCCTGATACTCGCTTCCCGAGAAAATAATCCATGTACCGTGACCGTATTCGCCTGCCTTCGTTGTTGGATAAAGTGATGAGCGCCGCCGACGCCGCCGCGCTGATTGAAGACGGTATGACCGTCGGCATGAGCGGCTTCACCCGCGCCGGCGAAGCCAAAGCCGTCCCTCACGCATTGGCCGAGCGAGCCAAGGTCACGCCGCTGAAGATCAGCCTGATGACCGGCGCCAGCCTGGGCAACGACCTCGACAAACAGCTGACCGAGGCCGGCGTGCTGTCGCGACGCATGCCATTTCAGGTCGACAGCACCTTGCGCAAGGCAATCAACGCCGGCGAAGTGATGTTCATCGACCAGCACCTGTCGGAAACCGTCGAGCAACTGCGCAATCAGCAACTGAAGCTGCCGGACATCGCCGTGATCGAAGCCGTGGCCATCACCGAGCAGGGCCACATCGTGCCGACCACTTCGGTGGGCAACTCGGCAAGCTTCGCGATTTTTGCCAAACAGGTAATCGTCGAGATCAACCTGGCGCACAACGCCAACCTCGAAGGCCTGCATGACATCTATATCCCGACCTATCGCCCGACGCGCACGCCGATCCCACTGGTGAAAGTCGACGATCGCATCGGCAGCACCGCAATCCCGATCCCGCCGGAAAAGATTGTCGCCATCGTCATCACCCAGCAGGCAGATTCGCCGTCCACGGTGTCGACCCCGGATGTCGACACCAACGCCATCGCCGAGCATCTGATCACCTTCTTCAAGCAGGAAGTCGACGCCGGTCGCATGACCAACAGGCTCGGCCCGTTGCAGGCCGGGATCGGCAACATCGCCAACGCAGTGATGTGCGGCCTGATCGATTCGCCGTTCGAAGAACTGACCATGTATTCCGAAGTACTGCAGGACTCGACCTTCGACCTGATCGACGCCGGCAAGCTGAGCTTCGCTTCGGGCAGCTCGATCACGTTGTCGGAGCGGCGCAACAGCGACGTGTTCGGCAATCTGGAGAAGTACAAGGACAAACTGGTGCTGCGCCCGCAAGAGATCTCCAATCACCCGGAAGTGGTGCGTCGTCTGGGCATCATCGGCATCAACACCGCGCTGGAGTTCGACATCTACGGTAACGTCAACTCTACCCACGTCTGCGGCACACGGATGATGAACGGCATCGGTGGCTCGGGTGATTTCGCGCGCAACGCGCACCTCGCGGTGTTCGTGACCAAATCGATCGCCAAGGGCGGGGCGATTTCCAGCGTGGTGCCGATGGTCAGCCACGTCGACCACACCGAGCATGACGTCGACATCCTGGTGACCGAAATCGGTCTGGCCGACCTGCGCGGCCTGGCCCCGCGCGAACGTGCCCGGGTGATTATCGATAACTGCGTGCACCCCGATTACCGCGAGGCGCTGAATGACTACTTCACCGCCGCCTGCGCCATCGGCGGTCATACCCCGCACATCCTCCGCGAAGCGTTGAGCTGGCACATGAATCTGGAAGAAACCGGTCGCATGCTCGCGGTGTAATTCGTACAGTCAAACCGCTGATGCAAACACAGTTTGTGTCAGCGGTTTTTTAATCCCTCCCACTCGACAAAAACTGTACTGCTGTACTGGTTGTTTCCTACGGCTTTTGCCTACTCCCTCCCTCCATTTGAGCAAAAACGCACCACAAAAGTGCGGACAGGTACAGTTTGCTCAATTTTGACCCATACACCACCTATAAACAGTTAACTGGTCACTCACAATACAGTTGAACTGTATCTAGAGAGACTAGGCAAACGAGAGGATCATGGGCACCAGTTAAACCACTACCTGATCCCGCCACAAGCGGAAGGATGTCAACCATGGAACGTACACTCAGTTCCGAACTGTTCTTCGAAGACAAAGCTGCAAAATCCCAGGCTTCCCTGCCTCTGCGCGTTATCGCCAACCTGATGTTGTGGCAGCGCCGCATTTCCAGCCGCCACCAACTGGCTCGTCTGGATTCGCGTCTGCTGGCTGACGCCGGTATCAGCGAAGCACAACGCTACGAAGAGCTGAGCAAGCCGTTCTGGCGCTAAGTAGCGTCGCTGGCTCTGGTCGTTAGACCCACCGCCAGCAACCCGAATTGAACACACAAGACCCGTCGCGGGAAACCGCGACGGGTCTTGTCGTTTCAGGGTTCGAAAATGCCCGTACAGCAGAATAATCAAACTACAGGTACAGTTCTCAATAAACAAAATCTGAACCAGTACAATTTTTCATGAGTGTATCTGCTCGCCAAACTGCATCGGGCGCAGCATGTCTTTAACCCTCCTCGGTTTAAGGAAAACGCCATGAAAGGCTTACAGGATGTTTCGACAGCTTCGACTCTACCCCGCGCTCACTCGCACCTGCTGCGGCGCTTGTTTCGCCCCCTGTGGCAAGGAATGGAACGCGCCAGAACGCGGCGCCTGCTGGCTCAACTAGCCCAGCGCGACCTAGCGGATCTGGGCCTCAGCCATGCCGATCGGCTCAGAGAACTGGAGAAACCCTTCTGGCGCTAGCATTCTGCCCACTGTCCGAACCTCGCGCGCAGGCCTAATATCCACGCCAGAACGTGGCGAATCTTCTGTAACCCGCGTCTGACTCATCAGACACAAGCCACCTCTCAATACGGTTTACTATCAGGAGATACACCATGTCCCGTCTTCGCCTGCTCAGCGCTGCCGCCTTGCTGGCCGTGGCTGCCAACGCCAGCGCCTCGAGCTTCATCGTCACCACCGACGCCGTGGTTGGCGCGCTGAAGTCCTCGTCGGACGCCACGTCCGACGTCAGCTCTTCGCTGCGTGACAACAAGGTCGTGATCGCCGCGCGTGATGACGCAGCCAGCTTCGTCGCCAGCGAAGGCCAGATCCGAGGCGTCAAACTGGAAAGTGCCCTGGACCTGATCCGCCATCAGGCACCACAACTCAACGCGACCGACTTCCAACTGGCGCAAGCCATTCTGGCGATCTGATCGGACGTTGCCAGACGGGGCACGCCAGTCGTGTCCCGATGTTTCGCCACTGGCTCTGGCCCGGGCATTACGCTAGCCTTGAGATTCGCTAGCCGTTATCGAGTCCCATGCGTTTTCTGACCAACCTGCTTATTCCCTGTGCCTTGTTCAGCGCCTGCTGGGCGACCTCGGTCGATGCCTTTGATGTCTCCACGCAAAATACTGTGGTGACGGTCTGGGCCACCGGAATGGTGTCTTCCGCGCCATTCGACCGTAAACTGATCATCGCCGCTCATGATGACGCGGCGGCGTTTGTTGCCAGTGACGGTGAATTGCGCGGCGCGCAGCTCGAATCCGCCCTGCATTACTTGCGCAAATCCCGACCGAAACTTCATGTCAGCGACCTTGAACTGGCACAGGCAATTCTCGTCCAATAGTTATCTCAGTCCTTCGTTATCATTGCCCTTCCGGAGTCGTTCCATGCGTAGCCCGCTGATTGCTGCCGCCCTTGGCCTGTTTGTATTGGCCGACGTGGCCCAGGCGCACACCCTGGTAGCCACCAGTAACATCATCGTTCGTGCCTCCCAGCGCACCATCGATTTCACCTCCGATACCACCACATCGATTCGCGATTCGAAAATCATCCGCGAAGCCCATGACGATGCCGCCAGTTTTGTTGCCACCAACGGCGATATCCGTGGTGCGCACCTGGAAGCCGCCCTCAACACCTTGCGCACCCGCGTGCCGGAAGCCCGCGACGCCAGCGATCAGGTGCTTGCCGAAGCCATTCTTGCCCTGTGAAGTCACTCGGCGCCTGGCTACTGGCCGGGGCGTTGTTGCTGCTTGGCAACAGCGCCCACGCCAGCCTGCAATTGCGGCTCAAGACCGACGGTCTGAGCCCCGCCCAGCAACAGGCCAGTCAGGCGCTGCTCGATGAAGCGATGCAGAAGCTGCCGCCCAGCTTCGTCGAACAGCTGGACCGGCGCATCGACGTCGGCTGGTCCGACGACATGCCCGGCAACGCCTACGGCCAGGCGACCCTGGTTGCCGAACTCGACCTGAACCGCAAACTGCTCGCCGGCCTCACCGACGGCAGCGCGGCCAAAGAAAAGACCAATCGCCCTCACGGCACCGTGCGCCAGGAGCTGCTGGCAACCGTGTTGCACGAGCTCACCCACATTTATGACCGCGCGCGTCTGTGGCCCGCCGCCGAGCGCACGCTGATCCAACGCTGCACTCGCCGCAGCAACAGCGCCGGCCTGATCGGCATTCCCGACGAGTGTCGCGGCCAGACCGAACGCCGCTTCACCCTCAGCGATGACCCGCGCCTGCTCGACCTCGCCGGCTGGCAACAGTACGTCGGGCGGCGCGGCGAGCGTGAACAGCACAACCGCCAGGTGGCCCGCAGCCCGGATCTGTACGAGATTTCCAGTCCGAAAGAGTTTGTCGCGGTCAACATGGAGTATTTCCTCCTCGACCCGAGCTACGCCTGCCGACGTCCTGCGCTCTATCGCTACTACAAGGAGCGCTTCGGCTGGGCACCACCGGCCAGGGACACCTGCAGCAACACCTTCGCCTTCCTCAATGCCGGCAACGACTTCGCCAAACAACCGCTGGGGCAAGTCGATCCGGAGCGGGTGTATGCCGTCGACTACTTGCTGGCCGAAGCCAACCAGAACTGGGTCAGCCGCTGGGGCCACAGCATGCTGCGACTGGTGATCTGCGCGCCGGGTCGACCACGGGGCCCGGATTGCCGGCTCGACCTCGACCAGCATCTGGTGCTGTCTTACCGCGCCTTTGTCGGTGACGTGCAGCTGTCGAGCTGGGACGGACTGGTCGGCAAGTACCCGTCACGGCTGTTCGTGCTGCCGCTGGCGCAGGTCATCGACGAATACACCAAGACCGAACTGCGCAGCCTCGCTTCGGTACCGCTGAACCTGTCGCGCAAGGAAATTGAAGAGGTGGTCGAACACGCCGCCGAGATGCACTGGAGTTACGACGGCAACTACTTCTTCCTGTCCAACAACTGCGCCGTGGAAAGTCTCAAGCTGTTACGCAGCGGCAGCAACAACAAGCAATTGGTCGGTCTGGACAGCATCATGCCCAATGGCTTGCTGGAAGTATTGAAAGGTCGTGGCCTGGCCGACACCAGCGTGCTGGACGACCCCAAGGAAGCCTTGCGCCTGGGCTATCGCTTCGACTCGTTCCGCGATCGCTATCAGGCGATGTTCGATGTGTTGAAAAAGCAGCTGCCGATCAAACAGACCACCGTCGAGGACTGGCTATCGCTGTCTGCCGAAGAACGCCGGCAGTGGTTCGAGCGCGCAGACCTGCGCACCAGTGCGGCGTTGTTGCTGTTGGAACAGGCGAGTTATCGCCGCCAGTTGCTTCTGGCCCAGGATGAGGTCAAGCAACGCTACCTCGGTGCCCGGGAGCTGGAGAACGGTGGCATGGACAAGGCCAACGCCACCCTGCAGGAAATTCTCGCCAACAGCGGCTTCCTCAGCCGCCCGGCGGAACTGCTCGACAGCCGCGGTTACGGTTTGCCGCAACCGAGCGAGTTCAAGCGCCTGCAAGACGAAAGCGCCCAACGCCAGAAACAACTGCTGGCGCTGAGCGGCGATCTGGATAAGGAAGTGCGCAAGTTGCTGGAACCCAAGCGAGCGGCCGAGATTGCCGCCAGCGAAGCCAACGTGAAGCAGATCGGCGAGCACCTGCGCAAACTGCACAAGGCCTCCGGCGGACTGGAGTTGCCCTGAGACAGAAGGCTGGAATTGAATCTTGTGGCGAGGGAGCTTGCTCCCGCTCGGCTGCGCAGCAGTCGCAAATTGGCTGAATGCCGAATTTTCAGGGCCGCTCCGCGCCCCATCGGGAGCAAGCTCCCTCGCCACAGATGATCGTGTCAGATCAGTACAAAACACCGTCCAGAATTTCGTAAACGATTCCGGTACCCACCGCGATCAGCACAATGTCCCCACCGGCCCGGCGCCACTCATAACCCGGATACACCGGCAGACGGCTCAGCGCCCGCCCGTCCAGCCGCTCGCCGTAGTAACCGTGCGGCAACGGCCGACCACGCTCCAGATGAATGCCCGGCGGCGGCGGTGCACCGCGCACGAAATAGCCGTGATTGTCGCGAATGGTCTGGCGTACCGGGCCGAAGTCGTGTGGCGGGCCGCCACGGTGGTCGTTCTGCGGGCCACGGTGATCGTCACCACGGTTATCGTAGTGGCCCTGCTGCGGGCCGCCGTGGTCATGATCATCGCGTGGATCGGCGCTGGCCAGCAGCGGCGTCGCGCTGAGCATCAGCACGCCCAGTCCGGCAATCAGACGTTTCGGCATTTTCATCAAGTGTTCCTCACTGCACCAACAGCAAAAAGGGATTCAGAACGTGGTTCTGAATCCCTCGGTCTTGCTCAATTAGGCCGTGATGTGAGGCGCTAATTCCTCTGTATCAGGAACTTTACCTTCAGTTGACGCGGGCCTGACGCACGCCTTCGGACAGCGCCTTGCACAGACCCAGCACACCATCGACAGCCTGGGCCGGCGTGGTCGCATTGGCGATGTGATCGATCAGTGCCGACCCCACCACCACCCCGTCCGCCAGGCGGGCGATGGACGCTGCTTGCTCAGGAGTACGGATACCGAAGCCGATGCTGATCGGCAGGTCGGTATGCCGACGCAGACGAGCCACGGCTTCTTCGACATGCTCCAGAGTCGCGGCACCGGCACCGGTCACACCGGCCACCGACACGTAGTAGACGAAGCCCGAACTGCCATTGAGCACTTTCGGCAGACGCGCATCGTCCGTGGTCGGGGTGGTCAGGCGGATGAAGTCCAGACCGGCAACCTGCGCCGGATCGCACAGCTCGGCGTTGTGCTCCGGCGGCATGTCGACCACGATCAGACCATCGACACCCGCTTCCTTGGCATCAGCGATAAAGCGCTCAACGCCATACATGTGGATCGGGTTGAAATAGCCCATCAGCACCAGCGGCGTGTCGCTGTTGCCTTCGCGGAACTCACGCACCATCTGCAGGGTTTTCGCCAGATTCTGCCTGGAGCCCAAGGCACGGATGTTCGCCAGTTGAATCGCCGGACCGTCGGCCATCGGATCGGTGAACGGCATGCCCAGCTCGATCACGTCGGCGCCAGCGCCCGGCAGGCCTTTGAGGATCGCCAGCGAGGTGTCGTAGTCCGGATCACCGGCGGTGACGAAGGTCACCAGCGCGGCGCGATTCTGTTGCTTGAGGTCGGCAAAACGGGTTTGCAGGCGGCTCATCAGTGTTTCTCCTGCTTGGACTGTTCCATGTGATGCATCACGGTCTGCATGTCTTTGTCGCCACGGCCGGACAGGTTGACCACCATCAGGTGATCCTTCGGCAGTTTCGGCGCGCGTTTGAACACTTCAGCCAACGCATGAGCGCTTTCCAGTGCCGGGATGATGCCTTCGAGGCGGCAGCACTGGTGGAACGCAGCGAGGGCTTCGTCGTCGGTGACCGAGGTGTACTGAACGCGGCCGATGTCATGCAACCAGGCGTGCTCAGGGCCAATGCCCGGATAATCGAGACCGGCGGAAATCGAGTGGGCGTCGATGATCTGGCCATCGTCGTCCTGCAGCAGGAAGGTACGGTTACCGTGCAGCACACCCGGCACGCCGCCATTGAGGCTGGCCGCATGCTTGCCGGTTTCGATGCCGTAACCGGCCGCTTCGACGCCGATGATTTCGACGCTTTGATCATCGAGGAACGGGTGGAACAGGCCCATGGCGTTGGAGCCGCCGCCGATGCACGCCACCAGACTGTCCGGCAGACGACCTTCCTGAGCTTGCAGCTGCTCGCGGGTCTCCTTGCCGATCACCGCCTGGAAGTCGCGCACCATGGCTGGATACGGGTGCGGGCCGGCCACGGTGCCGATCAGGTAGAAGGTGCTGTCGACGTTGGTCACCCAGTCACGCAGCGCTTCGTTCATCGCGTCTTTCAGGGTGCCGGTACCGGCTACCACCGGGATCACTTCGGCGCCCAGCAGCTTCATGCGGAACACGTTGGCCTGCTGCCGCTCGATGTCCGTGGTGCCCATGTAGATCACGCAATCCAGACCGAAACGTGCGGCCACGGTGGCCGTCGCCACGCCGTGCATGCCAGCGCCGGTCTCGGCGATGATGCGTTTCTTGCCCATGCGCCGCGCCAGCAGGATCTGGCCGATGCAGTTGTTGATCTTGTGCGCGCCGGTGTGGTTCAGCTCCTCGCGCTTGAGGTAGATCTTCGCGCCGCCGCAGAACTCGGTCAGACGCTCGGCGAAGTACAGCGGGCTCGGACGACCGACATAGTCACGCTGGAAGTAGGCCAGCTCTTCCTTGAACGCCGGATCTTCCTTGGCCGCCTCGTATTCGCGGGCCAGATCGAGGATCAACGGCATCAGGGTTTCCGCCACGTAGCGGCCGCCGAACGCACCGAACAGGCCGTTATCGTCAGGGCCGCTGCGCAGGTTGGAGGTGTTCGAAGTCTGGGTCATGATGTGCTCCAGGTGAATTCGGGTCAGAAGACAATGACGCCACTCTACCCCTGACCTTCCAGGCTGAAAACCGATAAGATCGCCACAACCTGTCAGAAAAACTCACAGATATCATGAGCCATGACCTTCCCCCGCTGAATGCCTTGCGCGCATTCGAAGCTACCGCCCGACTGAACAGCGTCAGTCAGGCGGCCGAGCAGCTGCACGTCACTCACGGCGCAGTCAGCCGGCAGCTCAAAGTGCTCGAAGCGCATCTGGGCGTGAGCCTGTTCGTCAAGGATGGTCGCGGCTTGAAACTCACAGATGCCGGAGCTCGTCTGCGAGACGCCAGCGGCGAGGCCTTTGATCGCTTGCGCAGTGTGTGTGCCGAGCTGACCCAGAGCACCGCTGACGCGCCGTTCGTGCTTGGCTGCTCGGGAAGCCTGTTGGCGCGCTGGTTCATTCCACGCCTGGGCCGGCTGAATGCCGACCTGCCAGACTTGCGTCTGCACCTGTCGGCTGGCGAAGGTGATCTCGATCCACGGCGCCCAGGTCTCGATGCCTTGCTGCTCTTCGCCGAGCCGCCATGGCCGGCAGACATGCAGGTCTACGAACTGGCCGCAGAACGTATCGGCCCGGTGCTGAGCCCGCTGTTCAGTGGCTACCAACGCCTGCAGGCAGCGCCGGCGTCAGCCTTGCTCAGCGAGCCGCTGCTGCACACCACATCGCGTCCGCAAGCCTGGCCGAGTTGGGCACAGCAAAATCACCTCGACGCCAAGGCGTTGAAGTTGGGGCAAGGTTTTGAGCATTTGTATTATCTGCTGGAAGCCGCAGTGGCCGGACTTGGCGTGGCAATCGCGCCCGAGCCGCTGGTGGCCGAAGACTTGAAGGCCGGTCGCCTGGTTGCACCGTGGGGCTTCTGCAAAACCCCGGCGCAACTGGCGTTGTGGCTACCCAAGCGCGCCGCAGACGGGCGCGCCCGGCAACTGGCGCAATGGCTCAAGAACGAGCTGCGCCAGACGGATCACTCGCCGCGCTTGAACAGCAGGTAAGCGGCCAGCAGACCGATTGCACCGACGGCCACACCGGCAGTGGTCCAAGGATGTTCCTGAGCGTAATCGCGGGTGGCGATGCCGGTCTCGCGGGTTTTGACTTTGACTTCTTCATAGGCATCGCTGAGCAGGCTGCGCGAATGTTTCAGCGCGCTTTCAGCGTTGCTCTTGAGCGCCTTGAGGGTCTTGCGCGACTCGTCGGACGCGTCGTCCTTCAGGCTTTCCAACGATTTGAGCAGACTCTCGATCTCGGCTTCCATGCTTTGCAACGAGGCTTTACGTAAAGAGGTGTTGGCCATGGTGGCTCTCCTGCATTGGTGATGAGTGGCGTGTGTTGGTTGGGACTTCAGCGGTTTGAGAAAGTGCAGAAAATCTGAACTTCGCTTACATCGAGCCGCCGAAATCAACAGTGCAGATTCACTGCTAGTCTCAAATCCACACGTCAAGGAGATCGCCATGAGTGACCATCACACCTACAAGAAAGTCGAGCTGGTCGGCTCGTCCACCAGCAGCATCGAAGACGCCATCAACAACGCGCTGGCCGAAGCCAACAAGAGCATCAAGCATCTGGAGTGGTTTGAAGTGGTCGAGACGCGTGGCCACATCAAGGACGGCAAGGCTGCGCATTTCCAGGTAACCCTCAAAGTCGGCTTCCGCATTGCCAGCAGCTGAGTTTGGGCTACGCTTCTGAACTTGCGCGCTGGCCGAGTGCCATAGGAATGGCAAAGCGCTACAAGGTGAGCGCATCGGCAGAGCCGGTGCCCGCCTCTTTTAATCCGACCAGGGAGTGCGACCGATGAAGAAGTTCATTTTGGCAGTAGGTTTGTTGAGCCTTGCGGGTGGCGCGTTTGCTGCTGGCAAGCCTTGTGAAGAGTTGAAAAGCGAAATTGCGGCGAAGCTGGATGCCAAGCACGTTTCCGGGTATTCACTGGAGGTTGTCGACAAGGGTGCGGCCGCTGACGGCAAAGTCGTCGGCACCTGTGAAGGCGGCGCCAAGGAAATCGTCTACAAACGCGGTTGATCGCGCCTGAAATGCAAAAGCCGACGCGAAGGCGTCGGCTTTTTTGTGGGCGATGATTTACATGCAGGAGCTGCGGCACGCTGCGATCTTTTGATCGTGGCTTTGAAAAATCAGATCAAAAGATCGCAGCCTCGTTTCACTCCACAGCTCCTACAGGGGTCCGCGTTATCCTTTCATGACCTGCGCCAGCAGTTCGTAGGAATGCAGGCGATCGGCGTGTTCATACAGGTCGCAGGTGAAAATCAGCTCGTCGGCCTGAGTCTGCTCGACCAGCACTTCCAGTTTCGCGCGAAACTTCTGCGGGCTGCCAACCATCGCCAGGCCGAGGAAATCCCCCACCGCCTCGCGCTCATGGGGCAGCCACAGGCCGTCCATGGTTTTCACCGGTGGACGCTGCACCAGACTCTGCCCACGCATCAGCGCCAGAATTCGCTGATACACCGAGGTCGCCAAGTAATCGGCCTGTTCATCGGTATCCGCCGCCACCAGCGGTACCCCGAGCATCACGTACGGTTTATCGAGCACCGCCGAGGGCTTGAAGTGGTTGCGATAGACGCGAATCGCCTCATGCATGAACCGTGGAGCGAAGTGCGAGGCGAAGGCGTACGGCAAGCCGCGCTCACCGGCCAGTTGCGCACTGAACAGGCTGGAACCTAGCAGCCAGAT
The DNA here is from genome assembly GCF_000828175.1 of Pseudomonas sp. W15Feb9B. Classification (NCBI taxonomy): domain Bacteria; kingdom Pseudomonadati; phylum Pseudomonadota; class Gammaproteobacteria; order Pseudomonadales; family Pseudomonadaceae; genus Pseudomonas; species Pseudomonas sp. W15Feb9B. Next base: position 18,278 of record NZ_JTKF01000066.1, read on the forward strand.
CGGCACATTGGTGCCGGTGCCGGGCATGGCGATCACCCGTTGATCCGGAGTGCGCGGGCCGAGGAAGCGCGCCAGCTCGGCGACGTCTTCCGGGAAATCGTCGGCACTGCCGGAGCGTTCGCGGCGCAGAGCGCGGGCCGTCATCTGGTCGGACCCGGGCGCGCGGCCCAGCCCCAGATCGATGCGTCCCGGGTACAGGCTTTCAAGAGTGCCGAACTGCTCGGCGATCACCAGCGGTGCGTGGTTGGGCAGCATTACCCCGCCAGAGCCTACGCGGATCGTCGAAGTCCCCCCGGCCAGATAACCCAGCAGCACCGAGGTGGCGGAGCTGGCGATGCCGTCCATGTTGTGGTGCTCGGCCACCCAGAAGCGGGTGTAGCCGAATTTCTCGACGTGCTGCGCCAGATCCAGCGAGTTGCGCAGCGATTGCGCCGGGCTACCGTTCTCGCGCACCGGCACCAGATCGAGGGTGGAAAACTTTACGTCGGACAGTTGCTTCATAAACCTGCGTCTCCGAGTGGGGTGCAGGTTTTTTCTTGCGAACGAAAACCTGCCGAATTCATAAGCGTGTTCTGTGCAATGAGGGCATATACCCGAGTTTCAATAGCTGAGGGAAAAATCCTACTAAAAAAGTCAACGATTCACCTGAGCTGAACTTTGTCCCGGCGTCTATCCTCAGAAGCCTTGCAAGCAAAAACCACGACGGCGCGGCGTTTCGCGCCAGATCTTGAGGAGGCAGACATGGCTATCGTGAAGAAAGCATCCGCGCATTGGGCAGGCGATCTGAAAACCGGCATCGGCTCGATCTCTACCGAGACCGGCGTCCTCAGAGAAGCGCCTTACGGCTTCAAGGCCCGCTTCGAGGGCGGTAAGGGCACCAACCCGGAAGAACTGATCGGCGCCGCGCATGCCGGCTGTTTTTCCATGGCATTTTCGATGATTCTCGGTGATGCGGGTCTGAAGGCCGAGAGCATCGATACTCAGGCAGAGGTCACACTGGACCAAGTGGATGGCGGCTTTGCTATCACTGCAGTCAAACTGATTCTCAAGGCGAAAATCCCGGGGGCGACTCAGGCGCAGTTTGAAGAACTGAGCACCAAGGCGAAGGAAGGGTGCCCGGTATCCAAGGTATTGAATGCGAAGATTACCCTTGAGGCTTCGCTGGTCAGCTGATTTGCGCAGGCTTCGACAAAGGCGTTGATGGCACTGACGCCTTCGCGGGCAAGCCCGCTCCCACAGGATTTGGGTCGGCCCCTAACCTGTGGGAGCGGGCTTGCCCGCGAAGGCGATTTGAATAGCACCGCAATTGCTGAAGATGTGAGCGACATCAGAACCTGCGCTGCAAGAATATGGTCGAATAAGTGACAGCAGCTTCAGCGCACGCCCGTGCGCGCTGCCCCATGGAGCTTCAGGATATGAAACGTATTGGCTTGGCGATCCTCTGCAGTGCATTGGCCACAACGGTTCTTGCCGCACCGAAAGACTGTGAAGAACTCAGAAAAGAAATCGAAGTAAAGATCCAGGCGAACGCCGTGCCGTCCTACACGCTGGAAATCGTCAGCAAGGAAGAGGCCGACAAGCACGACGTGGCCATGGTCGTGGGCACCTGTGAAAACGGCAGCAAGGCAATCATTTACCAGAAGAACGACAACTGATCCGTCTCAGCTGAGGCAGTCCATGTCGTGATCCTCGGCTACGATCTCATGCTTGGCGTTGTACAGGCGGGCGCTCGGGGTGAACCCTAGCGAGCGACCTTCCAGCAGATAACGCTGGCCGGCTTCGAAATGGTCGTAGCGGATGTACAGGTAGCACAGCCGCTCGATCGGGCCGGTCATCAGCGCACCGCCGCCACCAAACACCTCGAAGTCAAACCGCACCCGCAGCTCGTGGCTACCAGGCGTGACCTGAAAGAAACGCCCATCGGTCAGCCGTTGATTGTCCAGGCGCTCGGCCATCAGCAGTTTTCCGCCGGGGGTCGGGGTCGAGAAATCGACCCAGGCCATTTGCGGATCGACCGGTGGCAGTGGCGTCTGGCAGCCGGCGATAGCGCCGACTGCGAGCAACAACATCAACTTGCGCATGATGGATGTCCAAGGATTCAGACTTCCAGCATAGCGCTGATCACGTGCGCTGACAGCCTGCCGGCGTACCTTGGCCGACCACATTGTGCTGCTCGTCATAAAGCTTCGCCCATGGCCGGAAACCGATGCTGCCAGCTTGCAGCTGATAGCGCTGACCGGCGTTGAAGTCCTTGAATTTCAAATTCAACTGGCAGTCGCGCCATAGCGGTTCGGCATCGGGGCCGATGTTGGTGGCTTCGACCGGGAATTGGTAGCGCACCTTCAGTTCGTGGCTGCCGGGCTGCACTTCGAAATAACGTTTGTCGACCGTGGCCCGGCTATCGACCTTCAGCGCTTGCAGCGCCGTGTCCTGTTGCCGGACATCGAGATCGATCCAGGCTTGCGAGGGGTCAGGGTCGGGCATTCCGAATCCGGCACATCCGGCCAGCGTCAGCAGGCCTCCTGTCAGCAACAACATGCGCATAGCGAAGCTCCAAATGGCGGGATAGTCTTGCGGGCAGACTTTCCAAAGGATTTTTATTTTGAGCAGGCCGCTTCCAAGCCATGGGTTACTTGATCGCGTTTTTCGGATTTTGTTTCCGGGTGTGATGTTTTTGTTGCTCAACGGTTGTTCCAGCGCCAGCTATTACAGCCAGTTGGCGAGCGGCCAATTGCAGTTGCTGCGCGCGCGCGAGCCAGTGGCCAAGGTGATCGCCGACCCGAGCCGCGACGCCAAGCTGCGCACGCACCTGAGCCAGTCACAGAAGGCCCGGAACTTTGCCAGCGAACACCTGCACCTGCCGGACAACCAGAGCTATCGGCTGTACGCCGACATTGGCCGGCCCTATGTGGTGTGGAACGTGTTCGCCACCCCGGAGTTTTCCCTGAAGCCGCAGAACCATTGCTTCCCGATCGCCGGTTGCGTGGCCTATCGCGGCTACTACAGCCAGAGCGCCGCGCGCGGCGAAGCGGCGATCCAGCGTCTGCAAGGCATGGATGTGTCGATTGGCGGCGTCGAGGCCTATTCGACCCTCGGCTGGTTCAATGACCCGATCCTCAATTCGATGATGGGCTGGGGCGATGAGCGTCTGGCTACGCTGATCTTTCATGAACTGGCGCATCAGCGCTTTTATGTAAAGGACGACACCGAGTTCAACGAATCCTTCGCCACATTTGTCGAGCAGGAAGGCACCCGCCAGTGGCGGGCGTTTCGTGGCCTGCCTGCGGATACCGACTCGCGGCTAAAGCAGCGTGATCAGTTCATTGAGCTGGTGCTGGAAACACGCTCACGCCTGGAAAAGCTCTACGCCCAGCCGCTACCGGCCGAGCAGATGCGCGAGCGTAAAGCGGCGGCGTTCGAGCAGTTTCGGCGCGATTACCGGGTCATGCGCGACAGCCAGTGGGCTGGGGACAAGCGTTATGACGCGTGGGTGAATCTGCCGCTGAACAATGCGCGGTTGTTGCCGTTTGGGCTGTATGACCAGTGGGTGCCGGCGTTTGCGGCGCTGTTCAGGCAGGTTGGCGGGGATTGGGAGCGGTTTTATGTTGAGGTCGAGAAGCTAGGCGGGTTACCTGTCGCGGAGCGTAAAGCGGCCTTGAAAACTTTGGCCGGATCTTGAATTGATGTCGGCTGATCCGGCCTCATCGCTGGCAAGCCAGCTCCCACATGGATTCAGGTGAACCTGCGCACACTGCTCACCTGTGGGAGCTGGCTTGCCAGCGATGGCGCTATGATCAACGCCGCAAAAACGCCTGATGCAACTCCGCCAGCGTTTCAAAGTGATAAGCCGGCGCCTCAGCGCTCAACTCTTCAAAACTGCCAAACCCATACCCCACCGCCGCCGCGTCCACGCCGTTGCTGCGCGCGCCGATCAGGTCATGTTTGCGGTCGCCGATCATCAGCGTATTGGCCGGATCCAGCCCTTCTTCAGCGATCAGATGCGCAATCAGCTCGACCTTGTTGGTCCGCGTGCCATCCAGCTCACTGCCGTAGATCACCTTGAAGTGTTTGGCGAAGTCGAAGTGCCGGGCAATTTCCCGGGCGAACTCCCACGGTTTGGAGGTCGCGATGTACAGCTGTCGCCCTTGCCCGCTCAGGGTCTCGAGCAACGGTGTGACGCCATCGAACACACGGTTTTCGTACAGGCCGGTGACTTTGAAGCGTTCGCGATAGAAATTCACCGCCTCCCAGGCCTTGGCCTCGTCGAAGCCATAGAACTGCATGAACGCCTGCAACAGCGGCGGGCCGATGAAGTGTTCGAGTTTGCTCAGGTCCGGCTCGTCGATGCCGAGTTTGCTCAAAGCGAACTGGATGGATCGGGTGATGCCCTCTCGCGGGTCGGTCAGGGTGCCATCGAGGTCGAACAGTACGGTCTGGTAATGCATGAGAAATCCTGAGCAGGTGTAGGTCGATTCAGAGCTGGTCGTAGCCTTCGGCCAGATGCAGGTCCTTGAGCTTCACGTAGTTCGCCGCGCTGTAGGTGAAGAAGGCGCGTTCCTTGTCAGTCAACGGACGGACCTGTTTCACCGGGCTGCCCACGTACAGGAAGCCGCTTTCCAGGCGCTTGCCCGGTGGTACCAGGCTGCCGGCGCCGATGATCACATCATCCTCGACCTGCGCGCCGTCCATGACAATGCTGCCCATGCCGATCAATACGCGGCTGCCAACGCTGCAGCCATGCAGCATGACCTTGTGGGCGATGGTCACGTCATCGCCGATCAGCAGCGGAAAACCGTCCGGGTTGAATGGACCGGCGTGGGTGATGTGCAACACGCAACCGTCCTGCACGCTGGTGCGCGCACCGATGCGGATGCGGTGCATGTCGCCACGGATCACGGTCAGCGGCCACACGGAGCTGTTTTCGCCGATTTCGACGTCGCCGATCACCACCGCGGAGGCGTCGACAAACGCGCCTTTACCGAGCTGCGGGGTGTGATTCTGGTACTTGCGAACGGACACGATAATTTCTCTCTCTGTCGCCGATAGCTGCGGTGAGTGCCGATTGTAATTAAGATGGGCGCATGTTTCTCCCAGCCAAGGTGCCAACCGTGAGCGTGAACAACCCTCTTCTGCAGTCCTACGACCTGCCGCCGTTCTCCACGATCCGTGCCGAACACGTGCTGCCAGCCATTGAAACGATCCTGGCCGACAACCGCGCCGCCATCGCCGAAATCCTCAAGACTCAAGTCGAGAACCCGACCTGGGCCGGCCTGGTATTGGCGATGGACGAACTCAATGATCGCCTCGGCGCTGCGTGGAGCCCGGTCAGCCACCTCAACGCCGTGTGCAACAGCGCTGAACTGCGCGAGGCCTACGAGTCGTGCCTGCCGGCCCTGAGCGCCTACTCCACCGAGATGGGTCAGAACCGCGAGCTGTTCCAGGCTTATGAAGCGCTGGCCAACAGCCCGGAAGCCGCCAATTTCGACGTGGCGCAAAAAACCATTCTGGAACACGCCCTGCGCGATTTCCGTTTGTCGGGTATCGACCTGCCGGAAGCCGAACAGAAGCGCTACGCCGAAGTGCAGAGCAAACTGTCCGAGCTGGGCAGCCGCTTCTCCAACCAGTTGCTCGACGCCACGCAAGCCTGGACCAAGCACATCACCGACGAAGCCGCCCTCGCCGGCCTGACCGACTCGGCCAAGGCGCAAATGGCCGCTGCCGCCCAGGCCAAAGGCCTTGACGGCTGGCTGATTACCCTGGAATTCCCAAGCTACTACGCGGTGATGACCTACGCCCAGGACCGTGCGCTGCGGGAAGAAGTCTACGCCGCCTACTGCACCCGTGCGTCGGATCAAGGCCCGAACGCCGGGCAGAACGACAACGGCCCGGTGATGGAAGAGATCCTCGACCTGCGTCAGGAACTGGCAAAACTCTTGGGCTTCGCCAGCTTCTCCGAGCTGAGCCTTGCCACGAAGATGGCCGAGTCCAGCGATCAGGTGCTGAGTTTCCTGCGCGACCTGGCCAAGCGCAGCAAACCGTTTGCCGCGCAGGATCTGCAGCAGCTGCGCGCCTTCGCCGCCGAACAGGGCTGCGCCGATCTGCAGAGCTGGGACAGCGGTTTCTACGGGGAAAAACTCCGCGAGCAGCGCTACAGCGTCGCTCAGGAAACCCTGCGCGCCTACTTCCCGATCGATAAAGTCCTCGGCGGCCTGTTCGCCATCGTTCAGCGTCTGTACGGCATCGAGATCGCCGAGCTGAAAGGCTTCGACACCTGGCACCCGGACGTGCGTCTGTTCGAAATCAAGGAAAACGGCCAGCACGTCGGGCGCTTCTTCTTCGACCTCTACGCCCGCGCCAACAAGCGTGGCGGCGCGTGGATGGACGGTGCCCGCGACCGTCGCCGCACCGTTGACGGCGTGCTGCAAAGCCCGGTGGCCAACCTGGTGTGCAACTTCACCCCGGCCGACAGCGGCAAGCCTGCGCTGCTGACCCATGATGAAGTGACCACCCTGTTCCACGAATTCGGCCACGGCCTGCATCACCTGCTGACCCGCGTTGATCACGCCGGTGTTTCCGGGATCAACGGCGTGGCGTGGGATGCGGTCGAGCTGCCGAGCCAGTTCATGGAAAACTGGTGTTGGGAGCCGGAAGGCCTGGCGCTGATCTCCGGTCACTACGAAACCGGCGAGCCGCTGCCACAGGATCTGCTGGAAAAAATGCTCGCGGCGAAGAACTTCCAGTCCGGGCTGATGATGGTCCGTCAGCTGGAATTCTCGCTGTTCGACTTCGAACTGCACGCCACTCACGGTGACGGCCGCAGCGTGGCGCAAGTGCTGGAAGGCGTGCGCGACGAGGTGTCGGTGATGCGTCCACCGGCGTACAACCGCTTCCCCAACAGCTTCGCGCACATCTTCGCCGGCGGTTACGCGGCCGGCTATTACAGCTACAAGTGGGCGGAAGTGCTGTCGGCGGATGCCTTCTCCAAATTCGAAGAGGATGGCGTGCTCAACGCCGAGACCGGTCGCGCCTTCCGCGAAGCGATTCTGGCGCGTGGCGGCTCGCAGGCCCCGATGGTGCTGTTCGTCGACTTCCGTGGCCGTGAGCCATCGATTGACGCACTCTTGCGCCATAGCGGCCTGAGTGAGGACGCAGCAGCATGAGTGAGGCACCTGTGATTACCAAGAAGCGCTTTATCGCCGGGGCTGTCTGCCCGGCGTGCAGCGAACCGGACAAACTGATGATGTGGAACGAGGACAGCGTGCCGCACCGCGAGTGCGTGGCCTGCGGTTACTCGGATACGCTGAACGAGCAAGGGCTGTCGGTTCCCAAGGAACTGGGCACGCGGGTCAATACCAGCGCGCTCAAGCCGGCGCCGGACAAGACGGTCCAGGCCGTGCAGTTCTTTCCGAATCCGAAGCTGAAGAAAAAGTCCGAAGACTGAGCCGGCAAATAACCCTCCACGGTGCAATGCCGTGGAGGGTGCGGCTTACTTGAGGTTGACTGACTGGAACCAGCTCTTCATCGAGCAAGTGGCAAAGGCACTGGTGCTGCAGTCGCCGTTGGCCAGCGCGGTGCGCAGTTTGTCGACATCGGCCTGCATCACGTAGCGCACGCCATCCTTGAAATGGCCGCTTTCACCAAAACCGCCCTGCGTCATTTCATTCAGGGCGTCTTCCTTGCTCCAGCCCTGCACCACGATTCGGTACATCGCCGCCATCAGGCCGGTGCGGTCGGAACCGTGTTTGCAGTGCATCAGCACCGGGCCGTTGGCTTCGGCAGCCTGAATCGCGCGCAGCGTCTTGAGCACATCGGCGTCATCGACGTGGTTGGTGCGATAAGGCAGTTGCACTTGATTGATGCCCGGCTCGGACAGCCAGCTGCTGTCGGCTTCCGGCAGGAAGTTGATCACCGTCGCCACTTTGAGATTTTTCAGCAACGGCACCGCGCCGCCATCCGGCAAGGCACTGCGGTACAGCGTTGGCGACATCTGGAACAGGTTGTACTGCACTTCCACCGGTTGCGCCCACTCCGGCGGGCGCGATGTAACAGCGGCATCAGCCTGGGCCGGCATCAAGTGCAGCAGAGCGACAAGCGACAAACACAAAACAGGAAAAAGACGCACTCGAGACATGCTGGGCTGACCGTAATCGGAATTCATCAATGAAAGGCCTCGCAGCTTCCACGTCTGACGGTCAAAGCCCTGTGAGGCTCTTGTCAAAGAATTGTGAATCCGGGCGATTTCATTGAGCGCCGGGTAAAAAACCGAAGCTTTTTCCCACTGAATCGGTTCATCCCGATGATTAGCCTGCTACCATTTGTCACACGATGTTGCAGGCGTCCCCTTTTTCCCGGTCAAACGGGCCGCGCGCCGCGACGAAAAAATGCTCAAGCCGTTCGCAGAAACGGACAACCATCAATGCCTGATGAGGTGCACCCCATGTCTGATGCAGATCGAGACAACCCGCGGCGTGAGTTCTTGCGCAAATCCCTGACCCTGATTCCCGTGGTCACCCTCGCCGGCACCGGCTTGGGCAGCAGCGTGTTGCAAGCTGCACCTGAAGCCACCCCGACGGCGCCCGCAGCAACACCGACCCAGGCTGACGCCAGCGCTTATCAGCCGAGCTATTTTACCGCCGAGGAATGGGCCTTCATCAACGCCGCCGTGGCGCAATTGATCCCCAATGACGAGCAAGGCCCGGGGGCTCTGGAAGCCGGCGTGCCGGAATACATCGACCGCCAGATGAACACCCCGTACGCGGCCGGTGCCCTGTGGTACATGCAGGGTCCGTTCAACGCCGACGCTGCGCCGGAGATGGGCTGGCAGAGCAAACTGGTGCCCAAAGAGATCTATCGCCTGGGCATCGCTGCCACGGATCAGTGGGCAAAATCCCTCAACGGTAAAACATTTGCCGAGCAAGACAGCGCTACCCGAGACGATTTGCTCAAGCAACTCGAAGCGGGCAAACCGCAGTTCGATGCGGTTCCAGCGAAGATTTTCTTCAGCCTGCTGCTGCAAAACACCAAGGAAGGGTTCTTCTGCGACCCGATCCACGGCGGCAATAAAGGCATGGTCGGCTGGACCATGATCGGCTTCCCCGGCGCCCGCGCCGATTTCATGGATTGGGTGGAACGCAACGAGCAGTACCCCTTCCCGGCAGTTTCGATTCGCGGCGAGAGGGCTTGAGCATGGCAACCGTAATGAAGAAGGTCGACGCGGTGATCGTCGGTTTTGGCTGGACTGGCGCGATCATGGCCAAGGAGCTGACCGAAGCCGGGCTCAACGTGCTGGCGCTGGAGCGCGGGCCGATGCAGGACACCTACCCTGACGGCAACTATCCGCAGGTCATCGACGAACTCACCTACAGCGTGCGCAAAAAACTCTTTCAGGACATCTCGAAGGAAACCGTCACCATCCGCCACAGCGTCAACGACATCGCCCTGCCAAACCGCCAGTTGGGCGCGTTCCTGCCGGGTAATGGCGTCGGCGGCGCCGGCTTGCACTGGTCGGGCGTGCATTTTCGCGTCGATCCGATCGAACTGCGTATGCGCAGCCATTACGAAGAACGCTACGGCAAACGCTTCATCCCCAAGGACATGACCATCCAGGACTTCGGCGTCAGCTATGAAGAACTGGAACCGTTTTTCGATTTCGCCGAAAAGGTCTTCGGCACCTCGGGCCAGGCCTGGACCGTGAAAGGTCAACTGGTCGGTCAGGGCAAGGGCGGCAACCCTTACGCACCGGATCGCTCCAATCCGTTCCCGCTGGAAGCGCAGAAGAACACCGTTTCCGCACAGCTGTTCGGCAAAGCAGCGACAGAGGTCGGTTACAAACCCTACAACCTGCCGTCGGCGAATACTTCAGGCCCGTACACCAACCCCTACGGCGCACAGATGGGCCCGTGCAATTTCTGCGGATTCTGCAGCGGTTACGTGTGCTACATGTATTCGAAGGCGTCGCCGAACGTGAACATTCTGCCAGCGCTCAAGCCGCTGCCGAATTTCGAATTGCGGCCCAACTCGCATGTGCTGCGGGTCAATCTCGACAGCACCAAGTCCAAGGCCACCGGCGTGACTTACATCGATGGCCAGGGCCGCGAGATCGAGCAGCCGGCGGATCTGGTGATTCTCGGCGCCTTCCAGCTGCACAACGTGCGCCTGATGCTGCTCTCGGGCATCGGCAAACCGTACGACCCGATCAGCGGCGAAGGCGTGGTCGGGCGTAACTTCGCCTACCAGAACATGGCGACCATCAAGGCGTTCTTCGACAAAGACACCCACACCAACAACTTCATCGGGGCCGGCGGCAACGGTGTGGCGCTGGATGACTTCAACGCCGACAACTTCGACCACGGCCCGCACGGCTTCGTCGGCGGCTCGCCGATGTGGGTCAACCAGGCCGGCAGCCGGCCGATTGCCGGCACCTCGAACCCGCCCGGCACGCCGGCCTGGGGTAGCCAGTGGAAACGCGCGACCGCCGATTACTACACCCACCAGGTGTCGATGGACGCCCACGGCGCGCATCAGTCCTACAGAGGCAACTACCTCGATCTGGATCCGGTGTACCGGGATGCCTACGGTTTGCCGCTGCTGCGCATGACCTTCGACTGGCAGGAAAACGACATCAAGATGAACCGCTTCATGGTCGAGAAAATGGGCAAGGTTGCCCAAGCCATGGGCCCGAAAGCCATTGCGGTGATCGGCAAGCAGGTCGGTGATCACTTCAACACCGCGGCCTACCAGACCACCCACCTCAACGGTGGCGCGATCATGGGCACCGATCCGAAAAAGAGTGCCCTGAACCGTTACCTGCAGAGCTGGGACGTGCACAACGTGTTTGTGCCAGGTGCGTCGGCGTTTCCGCAAGGCTTGGGTTACAACCCGACCGGGCTGGTGGCGGCGTTGACCTACTGGTCGGCCAAGGCGATCCGCGAGCAATACCTGAAAAACCCCGGCCCGCTGGTTCAGGCATAAGGAGCGATGACCATGAAAAATCTCGTTATCGCCACCCTGGCCCTGCTCGGCAGTGCTGCCGTGCACGCCGCCGACGTCGATCAGGCGTTGATCAAACAAGGCGAATACCTCGCCCGCGCGGGTGACTGCGTGGCCTGCCACACCGCCAAGAACGGCAAGCCGTTCGCCGGCGGCCTGCCGATGGAAACACCGATCGGCACGATCTACTCGACCAACATCACTCCAGACAAAACCGGCGTCGGTGATTACAGCTTTGAGGATTTCGACCAAGCGGTGCGCCACGGCGTCGCCAAAAACGGTAGTACGTTGTACCCGGCGATGCCGTATCCGTCCTACGCCCGGGTCAGCGAAACCGACATGCAGGCGCTGTACGCCTACTTCATGCACGGCGTTGAACCAGTGGCGCAGGAGAACAAGGCCAGCGACATCCCATGGCCGCTGAGCATGCGCTGGCCGCTGATGGGCTGGCGCTGGCTGTTTGCGCCGAAAGTCGAGGACTACAAGGCCACTTCGGACGACCCGGTGTTCGACCGCGGCGCCTATCTGGTCGAGGGCCTCGGTCATTGCGGCGCGTGCCATACGCCACGGGCGCTGACCATGCAGGAAAAATCCCTGAGCGCGGCGGATGGCAAGAGCTTCCTCGCCGGCAGTGCGCCGCTGGAAGGCTGGATCGCCAAAAGTCTGCGCGGTGATCACAAGGATGGCCTGGGCAGCTGGAGCGAAGCGCAGTTGGTGCAGTTCCTCAAGACCGGACGCAGCGACCGCAGCGCAGTGTTCGGCGGCATGAGCGATGTGGTGACTCACAGCATGCAATACATGACCGACGCCGACCTCACTGCGATTGCCCGCTACCTCAAGTCACTGCCAGCAGTTGATCCGAACGATCAGCCGCACCAGTACGACGAGAAAGCCGCCAAAGCCCTGTGGAACGGCGACGACAGTCAACGCGGCGCAGCGGTGTACATCGACAACTGCGCGGCCTGCCACCGTACCGACGGCCACGGCTACACCCGGGTGTTCCCGGCGCTGGCGGGCAATCCGGTGCTGCAATCGGAGGATCCGACATCGCTGATCCACATCGTGCTCAAGGGCGGTACCTTGCCGGCGACGCACACGGCACCCTCGACCTTCACCATGCCGGGTTTCGCCTGGCGGTTGTCGGATCAGGAAGTGGCGGATGTGGTGAGTTTCATCCGTGGCAGTTGGGGCAACAAAGGGGCGCCGGTGAAAGCCGCTGACGTCGCCGAGTTGCGTAAGGAGGATATGAAGCACACCTCCGGCGATGACCTCGGTCAGGTCACGCAACACAACTGACCAGTCGCCCGACGGCACTAGCCAGATGAGCAACGCCCCGATACTGTATATGCACACAGTATCGGGGCGTTTTCATGTCTACTCCATTGCCACCGCGCGGTCGCGGCACTGCGACCAACCCGCACAACCGCTTTGCGCCGAACCGTTCGGTAGCCGAGGACGACGGCTGGTATCAGGAAGTGCCCGAGACACAGAACACCGAGATGATGATCGAGACCGCGAAAACCATCATCACTCGCAACACCTCGCCGGACCTGCCCTTTGATCGCTCAATCAACCCCTATCGCGGCTGCGAGCACGGTTGCATCTATTGCTATGCGCGACCGAGCCATGCCTATTGGGACATGTCGCCGGGGCTGGATTTCGAAACCCGGCTGATCGCCAAGACCAACGCCGCCCAGGTGCTGGAAGAACAGCTTGGGAAAAGAGGTTATCAGTGCGCGCCGATCAACCTCGGCTCCAATACCGACCCGTACCAACCCATCGAACGTGAACACCGGATCACCCGCCAGACCCTCGAGGTGCTGCTGCGCTATCGGCACCCTGTGACCATCGTCACCAAGGGCTCGCTGATCCTGCGTGACCTCGATCTGCTCACGGAGCTGGCGCAACAACGGCTGGTGGCGGTGATGATCAGCCTGACGACGCTGGACGATGAACTCAAACGCATCCTCGAACCGCGTGCCGCGGCACCCAAGGCCCGGCTGCGGGCGATCCGGGTGATGCGCGAAGCAGGCATTCCGGTGGGGGTGCTGTGTTCGCCGATGATCCCGATGATCAACGACAGCGAAATCGAAAGTCTGCTGACCGAGGCACATGCCGTCGGTGCACAAAGTGCCGCCTACATGATGTTGCGCCTGCCGCTGGAAGTGGCGCCGTTGTTCGAGGAGTGGTTACAGGCGCACTATCCGCAGCGTGCGGCCCATGTCCTGAGCCTGATCCGCCAGAGCCGTGGCGGCGAGCTCTACGACAGCCGTTTCGGTGCACGCATGCGCGGCGAGGGGCCGTTTGCCGACCTGCTCGCGCAACGTTTCGCCAAAGCCATTAAACGTCTCGGCCTAAACCACCGTGAGGGCTATAACCTTGACTGCACGGCCTTCTGTCCGCCGGGTCGCCAGATGTCGTTGATTTAGCGTCAATTTGCCTATGGTTGCTGGGTTGGAGTCCTTCCGTCGAAATACCTCAGTCACGTTTTTTGTGACCTGGAACACACGTTCTAGAGCGCTTGATTCAGTTTGAGTTAAGTTTCGGCGGCTACCTTGTTCATCGAGTGACTGACGGGTCGGGATGGCCCGGATGTTTTAAACAGCCACTGGCTTCATACCGGAATACACGGGAACGACTCCCCGAATCCGCCAAAGAGGATGAATCATGAGTGACAAGGATAAACAGCCGTTGGCTGCGTCGGCGCAAGCCGTCCCTGGGGCGGAATCCGCCGATGCAGCGCTGCGAACGATCGTTGACGGCTTTTTGCATTTTCATCATGAGGTCTTCCCGCAACAGGAAGAACTCTTCAAGAAACTCGCCACGGCGCAATCGCCACGGGCAATGTTCATCACCTGCGCCGACTCGCGCATCGTGCCCGAGCTGATCACCCAGAGTTCGCCAGGCGATCTGTTCGTGACCCGTAACGTCGGCAACGTCGTGCCGCCTTACGGCCAGATGAACGGTGGCGTTTCCACTGCCATCGAATACGCGGTACTGGCGCTGGGCGTGCAACACATCATCATCTGCGGCCACTCCGATTGCGGTGCCATGCGCGCAGTGCTCAATCCGGACAGCCTGGAAAAAATGCCGACGGTCAAAGCCTGGCTGCGTCATGCGGAAGTGGCGAAGACCATGGTGCATGACAACTGCAACTGCACCGACGAAAAAGAAAGCATGCCGATCCTCACCGAGGAGAACGTCATCGCTCAACTGCAGCACTTGCGTACCCATCCTTCGGTAGCCTCACGCATGGCGAACGGTCATCTGTTCATCCATGGCTGGGTCTACAACATCGAAACCAGCGAAATCAAAGCTTACGACGCGGATCAGGGACGCTTCCTGCCGCTCGACGGCAGCCATCCGATTCCGGTGGCGACGCCCAAAGCGCGCTTCTAAATCTTCCTAAAAATCTGTGTGGTTTGACGCCGGCCGCTGTTTCAGCGGTGCGGCGAAGCCACGCCTGAAGAAAACTTCGGGAGAGTCACCATGCGTGCTGCTCAATTGAAAGCGGTTCTGCCACGGGAGTTGCTGGCTTCGGTGGTTGTGTTTCTGGTCGCCCTGCCGCTGTGCATGGGTATTGCGATTGCTTCCGGGTTGCCACCGGCCAAAGGCCTGATCACTGGGATCATTGGTGGTCTGGTGGTCGGTTGGCTGGCGGGGTCGCCGTTGCAGGTCAGCGGGCCGGCGGCGGGTCTGGCGGTGCTGGTGTTCGAGTTGGTGCGCCAGCACGGCATCGAGATGCTCGGGCCGATTCTGCTGCTCGCCGGTTTCCTGCAACTGGTGGCCGGGCGTTTGAAGCTCGGTTGCTGGTTTCGGGTGACGGCGCCAGCGGTGGTCTACGGCATGCTCGCGGGGATCGGCGTGCTGATCGTTCTGTCGCAGGTGCATGTGATGCTGGATGCCAAGCCGCAGCCCTCGGGCCTGGATAACCTCACGGCCTTCCCCGGCGCGGTGGCGCAAGCCTTGCCGTCGTTTGGCTGGCAGGCCGGACTGCTCGGGCTGGCGACCATTGCGGTGATGTGGCTGTGGGAGAAATTGCGTCCGCATTCGCTGCGCTTCATTCCCGGTGCGCTGCTCGGCGTTGGCCTGGCCACGGGCGCCAGCCTGCTGCTGGCATTGCAGGTGAAACGGGTCGAGGTGCCGGAGAATCTGGCCGAAGCCATCGACTGGCTGAAACCGGCGGATTTGCTCAGCCTTGCTGATCCAACCCTGCTGATTGCGGCTTTTGCCGTGGCATTCATCGCCAGCGCCGAAACCCTGTTGTCGGCGGCGGCGGTGGATCGCATGCACAGCGGTGTGCGCTCGGACTTCGACCGTGAACTCTCAGCGCAGGGCGTCGGCAACATGCTTTGCGGACTGGTCGGTGCGCTGCCGATGACCGGGGTGATCGTGCGCAGTTCGGCCAACGTCCAGGCTGGCGCAACCACCCGCTATTCGACGATCTTCCATGGTTTGTGGCTGCTGGCGTTCGTGCTGTTGTTGTCGAGCGTGCTGCAAAGCATTCCGGTGGCGAGTCTGGCAGGCGTGCTGGTATACACCGGTTTCAAACTGGTGGACCTCAAGGCCTTTCGCGGTCTGGGCCGTTACGGGCGGATGCCGATGTTCACCTACGCCGCCACGGCGCTGGCGATCATCTTCACCGACCTGCTGACCGGTGTGTTGATCGGTTTCGGTTTGACGATGTTGAAACTGGCGTTCAAGGCGTCGCGCCTGAAGATCAGCCTGATCGACCTGCCGCAGGACGGTGAGATGGAATTGCGTCTGGTGGGCGCGGCGACCTTTCTCAAGGTACCGGCACTGACCCAGGTACTGGGCAGCATTCCAGCGGGCACAACGGTGCATGTGCCGCTCAACCACCTGAGCTACATCGACCATTCGTGTCTGGAATTGCTGGAGGAGTGGGGCCGGGCGAATGCGGCAAAGGGGTCGAAGCTGTTGATCGAGTCACGTGGGTTGAAGCGACGGTTGGAGGGGCGGGTTCGGACCAATACCGGCATCGGTGCGGCTGGTTAAATCCCTCATATACAAATAAACCCTGTGGGAGCTGGCTTGCCAGCGATGGCGGTCTTTCAGTCACTGAAAATGTCGGCTGATCTACCGCTATCGCTGGCAAGCCAGCTCCCACAGGTATTTGTGTGGAACGCGGGTTACGCAGCGGGCTGATCCAGCTCCAGGCCAACGCCCAGGCGGCGGCCCATGCACGGCCAGCGCTTCCATGCGGCACCGGTGTCCGGGCTGCTCAGTTTGTCGCGGTAGGCTTCTACCGATTCCAGCGCAAAACTCTCGTCGTCGAGCATCTCGTCGATGGTGTGATGCACGACTTCATCCAGTTGATTGGCAAATTCCTCACCGAGCAGCTGGTGAGCAATCAGGTTGGCGACCGTCATGTCCAAGGGGATCAGTGGCTGGCCGAGGTGTTTGATGTACAGGTCGTTGACCTCTTCGACAAAGCGGTGCGCCAGATAGGCTTCGTCCAGCAGGCTGTCCAGACCGACCGGCGGCTGGAGGAAGTACTGCTCGGCGATTTTCAGCACCGGTTTGATCTGCGACTCGATTCCCGCTTCCCTGGCAACTTCATTGGCTGCGTCCAGCATGTCTGGTACTTCATCGATATAGGCGGTGACAAAACTCGTCAACGCGTCTTCGCGATTAGCGTCCGGCAACTGAATGGCCGAATGCAGATGAGGCAACTTGGCTTCCAGCTGACGCTTGAGCCGTCCGGTTTCGTTTTCGGTCTGTCGGGCTTTTTGGATCTGCTCGCGCAATGCGGCGGTGTTCATGAAAACTCCAGGGAACAAGGCAATGAAATAGGGAAGACATAACTTAGCTGGCTTACGAAAAATGCTAAGACGCATTTGTCATAATTATTTCATCCTTGATGCAGCAGCGTTATATCGGTTCGCCACCACTCGTCTGCATCCTTCTCCATTCGTGCCCTTTAGCGCAAGTCCCGGCTGTTTCAGAACATTAACGCCACGACATTGCAATTTCCGGCGGCTGTCTATACTCGCCATTGAATGGAGTTAGCTGATGACGCCCGACTGCCCACGCAGCAAGGCCCGGCGATTCAAGTTCGTAGTCTGATGCAGCCGCTCCCTTGCCGAAGGCGTTGCGCCTACGGGATAACAAGAACGATAAGGGGAACCCGCAATGATGCGACATCCACACGTCTGGATGGGCCTCCTGTTGTGGTCGATTTTCAGCCCGGCTCAGGCGGCCTGGACTGTGAATATGGCGCCTGGAGCGACTGAAATCAGTCACGCAGTATTCGACCTGCACATGACCATTTTCTGGATCTGTGTGGTGATCGGGATCATCGTCTTCGGTGCCATGTTCTGGTCGATGATCGTGCATCGCCGCTCGACCGGGCAGGTCGCCGCAAAATTCCACGAAAGCACCACCGTTGAAATTCTCTGGACTGTCGTGCCGCTGCTGATCCTGGTGGCGATGGCCGTTCCGGCGACCGCCACCCTGATCCGCATGTACGACACCAGTGAGCCGGATATCGATATCCAGATCACCGGTTATCAATGGAAGTGGCACTACAAATACCTGGGTCAGGACGTCGAATTCTTCAGCAACCTGGCCACCCCCGCCGAACAGATTCACAACAAGGAAGCCAAGGGCGAGCACTACCTGCTCGAAGTCGACAAGCCGCTGGTGTTGCCGGTCGGCGCCAAGGTGCGCTTCCTCGTGACTTCCGCCGACGTCATCCACTCGTGGTGGGTGCCGGCGTTCGCGGTCAAGCGCGATGCGATTCCGGGGTTCGTCAACGAAGCCTGGACGCGCATCGACAAGCCCGGCCTCTACCGTGGCCAGTGCGCCGAGTTGTGCGGCAAGGACCACGGCTTCATGCCGATCGTGGTCGACGTCAAGGAGAAGGCCGACTACGACAAGTGGCTCGCCGAGCGCAAAGCCGAAGCCGCGCAGCTCAAGGAGCTGACCAGCAAGGAATGGACGCTGGACGAACTCAAGGAACGTGGCGACAAGATCTATCACACCACCTGCGTGGCCTGTCACCAGGCTGAAGGTCAGGGCCTGCCGCCGATGTTCCCGGCGCTCAAGGGCTCACCGATTGCCACCGGGCCGAAAGCCGACCACCTGCACCGCGTGTACTTCGGCAAACCCGGCACCGCCATGGCGGCGTTCGGCAAGCAGTTGTCGGAAGTCGATATCGCAGCGGTGGTGACCTACGAACGTAACGCCTGGGGTAACAACAAGGGCGACATGGTCACGCCAAAAGAAGTGCTTGAGCTCAAACAGGCGGAAAGCAAATGAGCCGGTCTATCGCGAACTTCGTGAATCGGTCGGGGCAATGCGCCCCGGCCCGCCCCGTCCACTCACGTAAAGGAGACCGGCCATGAGCGCTGTAATCGATGACCACGGTCATGCCGACCACGCCCACGGCCCCGCCAAAGGCCTGATGCGCTGGGTGCTGACCACCAACCACAAGGACATCGGCACGCTGTATCTGTGGTTTGCCTTCTGCATGTTCCTGCTCGGCGGCACGTTCGCCATGGTGATCCGCGCCGAGCTGTTCCAGCCCGGGCTGCAGATCGTCGAACCGGCATTCTTCAACCAGATGACCACCATGCACGGTCTGGTGATGGTCTTCGGCGCGGTGATGCCAGCGTTCGTCGGCCTCGCCAACTGGATGATCCCGTTGATGATCGGCGCGCCGGACATGGCCCTGCCACGGATGAACAACTTCAGCTTCTGGCTGCTGCCGGCGGCGTTCCTGCTGCTGGTCTCGACCCTGTTTACCGCCGGTGGCGGGCCGAACTTCGGCTGGACGTTCTATGCGCCGCTGTCCACCACCTACGCGCCGGAAAGCGTCACCTACTTCATCTTCGCCATCCACTTGATGGGGATCAGTTCGATCATGGGCGCGATCAACGTGATCGCCACCATCCTCAACCTGCGCGCCCCCGGCATGACCCTGATGAAAATGCCGTTGTTCGTCTGGACCTGGCTGATCACCGCGTTCCTGCTGATCGCGGTGATGCCGGTGCTGGCCGGGTGCGTGACGATGATGTTGATGGACATCCACTTCGGCACCAGTTTCTTCAGTGCCGCCGGTGGCGGTGATCCGGTGCTGTTCCAGCACGTGTTCTGGTTCTTCGGGCATCCCGAGGTGTACATCATGATCCTGCCGGCCTTCGGTGCCGTCAGCCAGATCATCCCGACCTTCTCGCGCAAGCCGCTGTTCGGCTACACCTCGATGGTCTATGCCACGGCGAGCATCGCGTTCCTGTCGTTCATCGTCTGGGCGCACCACATGTTCGTGGTCGGCATCCCGCTGGTGGGCGAGCTGTTCTTCATGTACGCGACCATGCTCATCGCCGTCCCGACCGGGGTGAAGGTGTTCAACTGGGCCAGCACCATGTGGCAAGGCTCGCTGACCTTCGAGACGCCGATGCTGTTCGCCGTGGCGTTCGTGATCCTGTTCTCGATCGGCGGTTTCTCCGGGCTGATGCTCGCTATCGCCCCGGCGGACTTCCAGTACCAGGACACCTACTTCGTGGTCGCGCACTTCCACTACGTGCTGGTGCCGGGGGCGATTTTCGGCATCTTCGCCTCGGCCTATTACTGGCTGCCGAAGTGGACCGGGCACATGTACGACGAAACCCTTGGCAAGCTGCATTTCTGGCTGTCATTCGTCGGCATGAACCTGACCTTCTTCCCGATGCACTTCGTGGGACTGGCAGGAATGCCGCGACGGATTCCGGACTACAACCTGCAGTTCGCCGACTTCAACATGGTCTCCTCGATCGGCGCATTCATGTTCGGCGCCACGCAGATCTTCTTCCTGTTCATCGTGATCAAGACCATTCGCGGTGGCGCGCCAGCCCCGGCCAAACCGTGGGACGGCGCCGAAGGCCTGGAGTGGAGCGTGCCGTCGCCGGCGCCGTATCACACCTTCACCACGCCGCCGGAAGTGAAATGAAACGCTCCTCTGTTAACGCGACCCCTGTGGCGAGGGAG
>NZ_JTKF01000067.1:0-4962 GCF_000828175.1 Pseudomonas sp. W15Feb9B
ATCGCAGCGTGCCGCAGCTCCCACAGAGGGAGTCAGCGGTGCTCAACGACCACGTCATCATCCGCTCGGCGCTCTATCAGGATTTCGACACGCGGTACTTGAGTCAGCCCCCGCGCATTCCCATGATGAAGGTACGCAGGCGCTTCACTCCTGAGCGCCTGTGTAGGGATCGGGTGTTCTGAACCCCAAATCAAGCCCGTTCCCTGTTTCATGCGCAGCTTGAGCCTCATGGGCTCTACTTCTCCCCATCAAAGAGCCTTGAGGCTCTTTTTTTGTCCGCTTTTTGCCGCTGACTCAGTGCAGCGTCAGCCGCTGGCGCACGAATTCTTCAGTGTGCCGGGTGACCTGATCGAGATGCCGGTCGCGCTGCTTCTCGGCATCGAGCATCGCGCGCTTGCCGTTCTTCTGCAGCAGGTAGGTGTGGATCTGCTGCACTTCCAGCGAGCGGTAGATCGGTGTGGTGTCGATAAAACCGCGCAGGCCGTTGCTGCGGTAATGCCGGGTGCTCATCAGCACCTGGGTTTCGCGAGCGCCGATCACCTCGAACCCCAGCGCTTCGAAATACGGCACCTTGCCAACACTGCAGGTCAGTTCGGCATGCGGGTAACGGCTGACCATCTCGCCGATCATCGCCCGCGCCACGCCTTGGCGCCGATAGCCTTCACGCACGGCCATGTAGGCGACGCTGCACGCTTCCCAATCGCCTTGCACCGGCAGGTACAAGAGGAAACCGGTGACCTGCTCCGGATCGTCCTCGGCGGTCGCCACCAGCAATTCCACCTCGGTGCCCTTCTCGCCGTTCAGCGCTTCCAGATACAGATGCACCTCATAGCCGACCGCGTATTGATAGACGTTGTACAGCAGATTGCTCGGGCCAAGACCGACCGCGCTGATGTCGGTGAGGTAATCGACCACCAGTTGCAGAATCTGGCTGTTGACGCTTTCGGGGCATGGGGTTTTGTAGTGGGTGATACGTGACATGGCGGGTGAACTCCGGCGAAAAACCGCGCCATCATACCCTGTCCCGACGCTTGCTCTGTGTAGGAGCTGCCGAAGGCTGCGATCTTTTGGCTTTATAGAAGCAAGATCAAAAGATCGCAGCCTGCGGCAGCTCCTACAGGGAAGCTCGCGTTTGACCTGAAGAAAATTTCATCCTCCGTAAAGCGGATTTTTCGCCGATTTGGCGTCCAATTCTTCAGCTGCGTTCACTTTTCACGCAGGCCTTGAGGAGTTGTCATGAGCGTGTTGCGTTCACTGTTCAAATGGCGAAAAACCCTGCTGCTGGTGCCGATGACGCTGGCGGCGCTGGCCAGTGCGCCAGCGTTTGCCCAGCAGGTGGTGATCGTCCAGCAAGCCCCACCGCCGATGCGCATGGAAGTGATGCCCGGCGCGCGTCCCGGGTATGTCTGGGATCAGGGCCACTGGCGCTGGGAAGGACGCGGTTACGTGTGGATGCCCGGCCACTGGCAACCGGTGCGTCATGGTGCGCACTGGCGGCCGGGGCACTGGCAGGCACGCGGGCCGAACTGGTTCTGGGTTGAAGGGCGCTGGGTGCGCTGATTGGCCGTCGACCTGCACACTTCTTCTACAAGGAACAACCCATGTCCAGAAGCGTTAAAGCCTTGCTCGCCGCCGCACTGGTGGCGATCACTCTGTCCGGTTGCGTCATCGAACCGGTCCGTCCGCACCGGCCACCGCCGCCGGTGGAAGTGGTGCCGGTGATGCCTGCGCCGGGCTATCACTGGGTCGCCGGTCATTACCGCTGGGGTGGCCATGAATGGCGCTGGGTGCCAGGGCACTGGCGCGCCTACTGACCTGAAAGGCTGGCGTCACTGCTGTGGCGCCACCACCTTGAAGGAAATGGCAATGTCGTTGGACACCACGGTATCCGCCCACTCCCCCGCTCCGAGCCCGAATTCGCTGCGCTTGAGCACCAGCTCGCCGTCGAAAATGCCGATTGCGCTCTCCGGCTTCAGCTCGACCGGCACCTGCACCTCGCGTGTAATGCCTTTGACGGTGAGCAGACCGGCGACCAGATAGCGGTTGTTCGCCACGCGGGTAAAACGGCTGGATACGAACACCGCCTCTGGAAAGCGCTGGGTATCGAACCACGCCGGTTTCACCAGCTCGGTATTGGCGTCGTCGCTGCCGGCATTGATGCTGGCCAGGTCGATGTGCAACGTAGTGTGGGCGTTGGCGAGGTTGTCGCTGTCGAACTGCAGTGTCGCGTCGAACTTGCCGAAGGTGCCATAAACCTGGTCGCCGAATTGCTTGTAAATGAAGCTGATCTTGCTGGCGGTAGTGTTGACGCGATTGTATTCAGCGGCCTGCGCGCAGGTCATGACGCACAGGCCGGTAAACAGTGCCGCAGCGGTGAATCGGACACGCATGGGATTCTCCGGACAGGGCAAACCTTCGAGGCCTCGATTGACTTAAGCAAACAACCGGCAGTTGTGCCATGTCATCTGTCCGCCGGTGTGGCTCAGGCTCAGACCAGCCGCTCGATCTTCTGATGTTGCCAGACCAGTCTGTAATACAGCGTCTGCAACACCAGCATGCCCAGATACGCCACCGGAAACGCCATCCAAACGCCTTGCAAACCGTACTGCCCGTCCAGCCAGTAAGCCGCCGGCAGCTGCACGCCGACCACGCAGACAATGGCGATTGCCACCGGCACCAGCACCGTGCCACTGGCGCGCATGATGCCGCCGATGATCGCCTGGAAGCCAAACACCAGCAGGCTCCATAACATGATGTGCAGCAAGTGCTCAGCCATCGCCCGGGTCGATTCTTCGGTCAGGAACAGTCCCAGCAACCAGTGCGATAACAGGTAACCGAGCACGATCAAGCCACCGGTCAGGCACACGTTGATCAACAGCCCGGTGCGCAGGATCGCGGCCAGGCGCTGCAGGTGCCCGGCACCGATGGCCTGGGCGCCAAGGATCGAGGCGGTGATGGCAATCGACAGCGCCGGAAACTGCACGTAGTTGACGATCTGCGTCACCGCGCCATACGCCGCCGTCGCCTGCGAGCCGTGCTGGTTGACCAGCGCCAGAATCACCAGCTCCGACAGCGACAACACGATCATCTGCACCCCGGTCGGCAGGCCGATGCGCAGCACTTTGCCCAGAATCGCCCTGTCCAGCCGCAGTGCCGCGAAGAACTCACGGTCCGGCGCCAGCGGATGGTTGTTGCGAATCAACCGCCAGGCCAGCCACGCCATGGCCGACAGGTTGCCAGCCAGACCGGCGAAGGCCGCGCTCTGGATGCCCAACTGGGGCAAACCGAACCAGCCACGAATCAGCGCCGGGGTCAGCGCCAGCCCGACCGAGGTCGATACCATCAGCGCCAACAATGGCGATACGGTGTCGCTGACCCCGCGCAGCAATTGCGTGAACAGCACAAACACCAGCATCGACGGCAGAATCCACATCATCACGTGCGCATACGCCACCGCGTCGTCCAGCACATCCGCCGGCGTCCCCAGCCCCTGCAACGCCTGCCGCGCAAAGACACTGCCCAGCACCGCGGCGAGCAAGCCGATCAACACCCCCAACAACAGCGTCGCCCCGGTGATCGCCTTGACCATGTGCGCCTCACGTGCGCCCCACGCCTGGCCGATCAAGACCCCGGCCCCCGCGCCCAGACCGATCACCAGCGCGATGAAGAAAAAGATGATCGGGAACATCCCCGACACCGCCGCCAACGCCTGTGTCCCGAGCATCTGCCCGATGTAGATGCTGTTGACCGTGCCCGACATCGATTGCAGGAAATTGGACAGCACCATCGGCGCGAGGAACAACAGGTAGGTTTGCCAGAGCGGTTTGCGGGTGCCAGGGGTTTGCATTGAGGATCCGTCTCGGGGTGGGAGATGCGTTGGATACTACGCTAGATGGCGGATAAAGTCGGTCGACAGCGCCTCTGCGCAAGGCTTAAATGTCGGCACTATTTTCCGTGGAACGCACCCGCCCATGACCCCGTTGCGAAATGCCCTGACCTGTTCCCTGCTGGTTGTTTTCAGCCACATGGCTGGCGCCGCCGAAGCCACTGCTCCCACCGAATCGTTGCGTCCCTTGCTGGCAACCTTGAACGAACGCCTGAACATCGGCGATCTGGTGGCACTGACCAAATGGGACAGCGGCAAGCCGATTCAGGACAGCCCGCGCGAAGCGCAGGTCATTGCCAATGCCCGCACACTGGCGACCGAACATCAGCTCGACCCCGAAGACGTGGCTCAGTTGATCGCCGCGCAGATGGAGGCGAACAAACTGGTGCAGTACGGATTGCTCGCACAATGGCAAGCGGCCGGGGCGGCGCCGGACACCCCGCGACCGGATCTGGCGAAGCAGATTCGTCCGCGCCTGGACGAGTTGCAAACCCGCCTGCTGCGCCAGTACGCCGACTTCGCGCCGCATCGCCACGACCCGAGTTGCCCGGTCTGGCTGGCCAAGGCCCGGCAAGGTCTGACCCACGATGCACTGCATGATCTGGCTCTGATCCGTGCCACCGGAGAGCTGTGCATTCGGGCGCCGAAGCTTTAAATCAGGGGTTGCGGCATACATCGCTGGCGTCGATAGTCACCATCACGTCAATGAAGTTCTCATAAAAAATCCGCGGCGTAACATCAGCTCCATACCAACCCAATACACCCCGGAGCACACGATCATGAAACGCCAAACCATCCTCGGCATCGCTTTCTCGGTTCTTGCAGTTAACGCTTTTGCAGCAACACCCGCTCACACCCTGGTCGCTGAAGGCGGCTCGGACAAGTTGATTGAAAGCCGTTTGGCTGAAGGTGGTTCTGATCGTTTGCTGGAACGCCGCGTGGCTGAAGGTGGCTCGGATCGTCTGCAGGAACGCCGTGTGGCTGAAGGTGGCTCGGATCGTCTGCAGGAACGCCGTGTGGCTGAAGGTGGTTCGGATCGTCTGCAGGAACGCCGCGTGGCTGAAGGTGGCTCGGAT
>NZ_JTKF01000068.1:0-20492 GCF_000828175.1 Pseudomonas sp. W15Feb9B
TTGTTTTGTCCGCAGGAAAGTATTTTTACTTAGGCAGCGAACAATTTTGCACAGTTATTTTCGAATCAGAACACTAGAATAGCCCCATCTTTTTCGGAGCCAGAGCCTTTATGTCAGATCCGGTTGACGCCTCAGGGCTGTCAGATTTACCGCTGGAAGACCTGGTGGCCTGTCACGAGTGCGACCTGCTGATGCGCAAGCCCAAGCTTGCCCATGGTGAGAAAGCGCTCTGCCCGCGCTGCGGTTACGAGTTGTACGCCCACCGCCATAACGTGGTGCAGCGCAGCCTTGCCCTGGTGATCGCAGCATTATTGCTGTACATCCCGGCAAACTTTTTACCCATCATGCAACTCAATATCCTCGGACAATCTTCGCAGGATACGGTCTGGAGTGGCGTGCTCGGCTTGTTCAATACGGACATGCAGGGCGTTTCGATCGTTGTATTCCTGTGCAGTATGGCTATTCCGTTGCTGAAGTTGCTGTGCCAGTTATTCGTTTTGCTGACGATTCGATTCAACGTCGGACGCAGTTACGGCTTATTGCTCTACCGCATTTATCACCACCTCAAAGACTGGGGAATGCTCGAGGTCTACCTCATGGGCGTCCTCGTGGCGATCGTCAAACTGGCGGACATGGCGGCCATCACCGTCGGCCTCGGTCTGGCGTGTTTCATCGGTTTGTTGTTGGTTCAGGTCTGGCTGGAAGTGGTGATGTCACCGCATCAGATCTGGCAGGCGTTATCAGGAGAGGATGCCCATGCGGGCGATTGATGCGGGCATTCTGATCTGTACCGAATGCCATGAATTGAACAAACGGGATGCGGACACCGACGAGCAGACCTGCACCCGCTGCGGTGCGCTGGTTCACGCTCGTCGTCCGAACAGTCTGGCCCGAACTTGGGCCCTGCTGATCACGGCTGCGATTATCTACATCCCTGCCAATGTGTTGCCGATCATGACCGTCAGCTCGCTGGGTCAGGGCGACCCGAGCACGATCATGTCCGGGGTCATCCAGTTGGTGCAGCACGGCATGATCCCGATTGCCGCAGTGGTGTTCATCGCCAGTATTCTGGTGCCAACCTTCAAACTGGTGGGTATTGCGCTGCTGCTGTTTTCGGTGCAACGACGTCAGCCGTTGTCCGCGCGGCAGCGGATCTGGATGTACCGCTTCATCGAGTTCATCGGTCGCTGGTCGATGCTCGACATCTTTGTGATCGCCATTCTGGTGGCGGTCGTCAACTTCGGCCGGCTTGCCAGTGTCGAAGCCAATCTTGGCGCCATCGCTTTCGCCAGTGTGGTGATTTTGACGATGCTTGCCGCAGTAACTTTCGATCCCCGACTGATTTGGGATAACACGGAGTCGGACGACGACCATGACTGATTTGCCTGTAGCAAAAACCCGACCGGCCTCCAACTGGTCTGCCATCTGGGTACTGCCCCTGATCGCCCTGATCATCGGCGGCTGGCTTGGCTGGCGTGCCTATAACGAAACCGGTATCGAGATTCAGGTTCGCTTCGAAAGCGGTGAAGGCATCCAGGCCAACAAGACCGAGGTCATGTACAAAGGCATGTCAGTTGGTAAGGTGAAGACGCTCAAGCTCGACGACGAAGGCAATTCCAAAGGCGTGATCGCCACTGTGGAGATGAACAAGGACGTCGAACAATACCTCAAGACCAGCACCCGCTTCTGGTTGGTGAAACCAAGCGTCACCCTGGCTGGCATCACAGGACTGGAAACACTGGTCTCGGGGAACTACGTGGCCATCAGCCCGGGTGAAGGCGAGCCGACCCGCAAATTCAAGGCCTTGGCTGAAGAGCCGCCATTGTCCGACTCCAAGCCCGGTCTGCACTTGACCATCAAGGCCGATCGCCTGGGTTCGCTGAACCGTGGCAGCCCAGTGTTCTACAAGCAGATCAAAGTCGGTCAGATCAAAAGCTACGTGCTGTCTGAAGACCAGAGCACCGTTGAGCTCAAAGTGTTCATCGAGCCGACCTACGCCAAACTGGTGCGTAAACACACACGTTTCTGGAATGCCAGCGGCATCAGCATCGACGCCAACCTGTCGGGTGTAAAAGTGCGCAGCGAGTCCCTGGCGAGCATCGTCGCCGGGGGTATCGCTTTCGCCACTCCGGAGAACCGCAAGGACAGTCCGCCCACCGATCCAAGCCTGCCTTTCCGTTTGTATGAGGACTTCGACGCCGCCGCTGCCGGCATTCGGGTCAAGGTCAAACTCAGTGACTTCGAAGGCCTGCAGGCCGGTCGTACGCCGGTGATGTACAAGGGCATTCAGGTCGGCAATCTGAAAGCGTTGAAAATCGATCCGGATCTCAACAGCGCCACGGCCGAACTGACGCTGGATCCTCTGGCCGAAGACTACCTGGTCGAAGGCACGCAGTTCTGGGTGGTCAAACCGTCGATTTCCCTGGCCGGTATTACCGGGCTCGAAGCGTTGGTAAAAGGCAACTACATCGCCGTGCGCCCGGGCGACAAGGGTGCCGCGCCGAAACGCGAATTCGAGGCACGGCCAAAAGCGCCGCCGCTGGATCTGCGCGCCCCGGGCCTGCACCTGGTGCTGTTCACCGATGTTCTCGGCTCGATCGAAGTCGGCAGTCCGATTCTGTACAAACAGGTCAAGGTTGGTTCGGTTCAGAGCTATCAGTTCTCCAAGACCAAAAAACAAATCGTCATTGGCGTGCATATCGAGAAGGAGTACGAAAACCTGGTCAACGCGTCGACACGCTTCTGGAATGTCAGCGGCATCACTCTCACCGGTGGTCTGACGGGCGGGATTCAAGTGAAGAGCGAGTCGTTGCAGACATTGATGGCCGGCGGTATCGCTTTCGAAACCCCGCAAGCCAAGGCGCCGCTGCAGAAGCGTATTCCACGCTTCCGTCTGTTCGCCAACCATGACGAGGCCAACCAGAAAGGCACGCTGGTGACGATCAAGGTCGACCGCGCCGATGGTTTGCGCCCGGGCACACCGATTCGTTTCAAGGGCCTGGATGTCGGCAAGATTGAAGACGTCGATCTGACCGACGATCTGCAAGCCGTGATGATTACCGCGCGGATCACCGAGGTGCCGGAACGCATTGCGCGGGTCGGTAGCCAGTTCTGGGTGGTCAAGCCGGAGTTGGGACTGATCAAGACCCAGAATCTGGAGACGCTGGTCACCGGGCAATATGTGGAGGTGCAGCCGGCGGCGAAAAATCTCGGCCCGCAGAAAAACTTCGTTGCGCTGGCCAGTCCGCCGGAAGTGAGCAAGCAGGAGGCTGGCTTGAGTCTGGTGTTGAGCGCCGCGCGGCGTGGCTCGCTGAAACCGGGCGTGCCCGTGACCTACCGCGAAATCACCGTGGGCAAGGTCACCGGTTATGAACTGGGCCAGACGGCCGACCGGGTGTTGGTGCACATTCTGATCGAGCCTAAATACGCGCCGTTGGTGCGCAGCGGCAGCCGATTCTGGAACACCAGCGGTGTCGGTTTCGACATCGGCTTGTTCAATGGTCTGACGGTACGAACGGAGTCGCTGGAGACGGCGATTCAGGGTGGTATCGCCTTCGCTACGCCGGACGGTGAGCGCATGGGCACCCAAGCACGGGCTGAGCAGACGTTCCCGCTGTTCGACAAGTTCGAGGATGAGTGGTTGACCTGGGCGCCGAAGATTTCGCTCGGTAAGTAATCTGGAATTGATGTGGCGTCTACAAAGACGCCATCGCTGGCAAGCCAGCTCCCACAGGGTTTCATGTCGTATACAGAATGTGTGTTCAACGCAAAAACCTGTGGGAGCTGGCTTGCCAGCGATGAGGTCCTCCTATTCAGCACAAACCCAAAGCCATAAAAAAGGGCCGCGATCCCAACAGATCGCGGCCCTTTTTTTGCCTTCAGCTAACGCCGATCAAACCTCATCCAGCTCTGGCTCATCGGCTTGCACGTTGACGGTGGCCTTCACCACATCATGCCGGCGGATGTACTTCCAGTCCGCCTCGTCGATGTAGATCCCCGCCGGGCCGCTGCCGCCTTCCAGGTCGATGGCGACGCTGGCGCAGACTTGCGGCTTCACACTCGCCAGAATCGGCACAAAGCCCAATTGCAGGCTGGTTTCCAGCAGCGCGGCCTGGTTCTTCTCGTCGATGTCTGCGGCCTCGTCGAGGTAGTACGGCAGGCGCACGCGACCGGCCAGGTCGCGATCCATCAGGTGCAGCAACAAGTACATGTTGGTCAGCGCCTTGATGGTCATGGTGGTGCCGTTGGAGGCCGCGCCGTCGATGTCGGTGTGAATCACCGGCTGACCGTTGACCTTGGTGATCTCGAACGCCAGTTCGAACAAGTCCTTGAGGCCGAGCTGGTTGTGGTTCGCCGCCACCAGCCGTGCCAGGTATTCCTTGGCCTCTTCGTTCTTGTTGTCCTGTTCGGCGCTCTGGCTCAGATCGAACACCGACAGGGTTTCGCCTTCTTCGTACTGACCGGCGCTGTGGATGATCTGATCGATGTGCTTGAGCGCTTCCTTGTTCGGCGCCAGGACGATGCGGAAGCTCTGCAGGTTGGACACCTGACGCTTGTTGATCTCGCGGTTGAACAGCGCCAGTTGATGCTCGAGGCTGTCGTAGTCGCTGCGGATGTTGCGCAGGGTCCGGGCGATGTCGGTGACCGCCGCACGGCGGGCCTTGCCCAACGTCAGGGCTTCGTCGGTACGGTGCGCGTAAGCGTTGATCAGCAGCGACAGACGGCGCTCCATGTCGTCTTCGCTGTCGAACTTGGCCACGCCTTTGAGGCGCACCTGTGCGTACAGCGCTTCGATCTGACCGTCGGCGCGCAGCAGGCCTTGCCAGCTGTCCTGATAGTCGTTGAGCAGCGGCAGCAGGTTGTCCATCGAATCGTCGACTGGATCCATGAACGGCGTACCGAACGGCAGGTCCGCCGGCAGCAGCTGACGGCGGCGCAGGGCATCGTCGAGGGTGCGCTGCTTGGCTTCCATGTCGGCGATCTGCCGGCCGACCAGTTGCAGCTTGGCCGACAGTTGCTGGACGCGCTCGGTGAACGCATCGCTGGAGCGCTTGAGTTCGTCCTGCGCGGCTTCCATCTGCGCCAGTTGCTCGAGCTTGTCGCCTTCTTCGGCGCTCAGCGTTTGAGTGCGACGGAAATCTTCCAGGGCTTTCTGCGCATCCAGCACTTGCTGGTACAGCGCTTCGGTCTGGGTCTTGCTCGCGGCGCGGTCGGCGGCCACGGCTTGCTGAGTCTTGAGCTGCTTGAGTTCTTTTTCCAGACGCTCTTTCTGGTCACGCAGCGCGGCGCGGTCGGCCAGCGCTTGCAGAGCCGGCGGCTCGATGTGCGAGATGTCGATCGACAAGCCCGGCACTTCGAAGCGCTCGCCCTTGAAGCCATCGAGGATCAGCTCGACCGATTTGACCCACTCGCCATCCTCGTCGAGGGTAATGCCGTGTTCGCCCAGCGGCAGGCTGAACAGCGCGCTGTTGAACAGGCGCATCAGGCGCTCGACGTCCTGCTGCGAGAACTCTTCGCGCAGGCGTGCATAGCTGTTGTTGTCGGCATGATCGAGTTGCTGCTTCACCGACTTCAGGCGTTTTTCCAGATCGCGCAGACGTTCTTCCAGATCCTCGGCGCTGAACTGCCGGGACTGTGCCAGCGCACCGGCCAGTTCGTCGTGCGCGTCCTTGGCCGCGAGCAGTTGTTGCTCCAGCACTTTGACGTCATCGACCAGCGCGAAGCGGTTCTTCAGCACCGACAACTCGCCGAGCCAACGCTGGATGCCGGAAATTTCCCGCTCCAGACGCATCAGCTCCTGCGTGCCACCGCGCTGATCGTTTTGCAGATCATCCTGCTCGCGACGGTAGTGTTCGGCCTGAATGGTCAGCTCTTCCTTGCGTGCCGTGGCGTAATCCGACCAGGTGCCGAGCAACGAGTCGAGCAGCGGCGACAGGCGATGCAGTTTGCCACGCAGCACATCGCGCTGTTTCACGCCGTTGGCCAGAGCTTCGACCAATGGGCCGGCAGCGACCAGCGAGTTGTAGTCCTGCTCCATCCGGCGTACGTCGCGGAAGGCTTCTTCGCACGCGGCGATGTAGTCGACACTGCCGGAACGCAGGCTGTGCTCGAAGGCATCGAGGAACAGTTGCTTCAACTTGGCCGCAGTGATTTCGCGCATGTGCAGCAGGTTGATGAACAGTGCGCGGAAGGTTTTCAGGCTCTGTTCGCTGGTGGAGCGCAGCGGGATCAGGGTCAGATCCAGCGGGATCGAGGTGTGACCGCCCACCAGCAAACGACGCAGTTCGTCCGGCTTGAGTTCGTAGGCTTTCAGGCCTTCTTTCTCGAGGTTGCTGAACAGCTCCTTCTGACGCAGGCAGGTGTCGTTTTTCTGGTAATGCGCCAGATCGAGCTTGCCGGCGTAGGCGAAGAACTGGTGACCGAAACCACCGCCCGGGCCACGGCCGACCACGCCGATCACGTGCGGGCCGTGCGGTAGATTGACTTCGACGAGGATGTAACTGGTGTCGGAGGCGAAGTAGAAACGCCGCGATTGCTCCAGGCTGTACTTGCCGAAACTCATGTCCGACATGCGCGCCAGAATCGGAAACTGCAAGGCGTTGATCGAGGCGGATTTGCCGAGGTTGTTCGCGCCGTAGACCGACAGCGGTTCTTCCAGCGGAAACAGGCCGAGGCTGTAACCGGCAGTGTTCAAAAGGGCAAAGCGGCGGATGCCGTAGCGTTCCTGGCTCATGCGTCAGACTCCTGTTCTTCGGCAATGGCGCGGGCCAGTGCGTCTTCTTCGCTTTCTTCTTCGAATTCGGACAGATCAAGCGGATCGTCGGTCTCGAGGAATCTGGCTTCGGCTTCTTCGTCGATCAGCACCGGTGCTGGCAGCGGCAGTACGCTGTGCACGCTGGCCGCCAGATCGCGGTCTTGCTGCACCGACAGGCACACATCGAGGAAGCGGTGCATCGGCGGCAGGAAACGGTACACGCCGTTTTCTTCACCGGCGAAACCGAGCTGAGTCATGCGGCGCATGATTTTTTCTTCGAGTTCTTCAACGGTCTGCACTTCGGCCTGGATGAACAGGTCGCGGTATTTATCCAGCAACGACGGCAGCTCTTCACGGCCGAGGCTGCCACCGTCGAGCACGGCGATCGGATCGCGGCCCTGATCGGCCAGATGCTCGACGAGGATGAAGGTGAACAGCGCCAGGCGCTGCGCAGTCTTGTTCACCGCCGCAGCGGCCATGTCCGGCACGAAGTAGTAGAAACCACGGGTGTCGCAGACCAGTTCGAAGCCGAGTGCCTTGAACAGCGTGCGGTATTGATCCTGGAAGTTCGACAGTTGCGCGTACAGTTCCGGGTCGCGGCGGCTGACGTGGTAGCCCTTGAACAGCTCACGGAAGATCGGCGCCAGTTGGGACAGTTCGGATAGATCAAGATGCATTGGGGATGCTCGCAGAATCCTCGGCGGCGGAAGGGTCGCGGGCCGAGAGCAGGGCGAAGGAGCGCAGGCTGACCTGATGCTCGTGAGTGTGGTATTCGCGGCGTTCCAGACGCTCGCGGGTGAAGCGTTTTTCCCGCGACAGGCGCGAGAACCAGTAGAGCAATTCGTCGGTGGCGCCGTCCGGTTCCTGCTCCAGCAGCCAGGTCATCAGATCCGGCATTGGCAGGGACTCTTCGCAACGCTCGACCATCTCGCGCACGGTGCGCGGTGCTCGCGGCGTATCGCCGGATTTCTGGGTCTTGTGCGCCTTGGGAAACCGCGCCGGTTTCGGCTCGAAACGCGCCAGGGCGTAGACGTAAGCCTCGACCTGACTGGCGCTGCCGAGGAAGGTACTTTGCGGTCGGGTGAACAGCGGCATCGCCGCTTGCGGTACGGCGTCGATGCCCTTGCGGCGAATCGCCGCCAGCGCCAGCGCGGCACCACGGGTCACGGCGTTGTGCCGGCGCGCTTCTTCCCGCAGCGGCAGCAACAGTTCGCGGGCATGACGCAGGGTCAGCTGGGCACTGGTCTGCATTTCGAGGATGCGCGCGTGGGTGCGCAGCAGCATGTCGTCATCGACCAGATGGCCGAGGCGCTGCTGTTCGCTGAGCATTTTCAGCAGCACGGTTTCGACCTTGCGCACGCCTTGCTCGAAGGCACCGTCGGCGTTCACCAGATCGATCATCGGTTCGACGTATTCGTCCCAGGTTGCCAGCACTTCGGCGTAACGCTGACGCAGCGGAATCTGCCGGTCGCTGGTCTTGGCCCGTTCGGCGACGGCCACCAGCGCCTGTTCGTCGTTGTCGAGTTTCTTCAATACGTCGCGCACGCGCATGTCGAGCAAGCGCAACTGACGGGCGAGGTCGTTGCCGTCGCGCACGTCGAACGCGTCCTGAATGTAGCCGGCCAGCCGTTCGAGGTGGCGCAGATAGGCTTCGATCTCCAGGCACAGGCCCAGCCGGTGTTCACGGCGCAGATAGGCAAGGAAGTCGTGAATTTGCGCGTTGAGCTCGAAACGGTTCGGGCTTTTCGCCACGGGTACCAGAATGTCGAGGCGAATCCACACGTCGAGCAGGCTGGTGATGTCCTGCGGCGTACTGTCCAGTTGTTGGGCGGCCAGTTGCGTGCGCAGTTCGTTGAGGCTCAGGGTGCCTTGGTCGAAGTGCTCGCACAGTGGCTCCAGAAGTGCCCAGTGTTCAGCGAGGGCGCGCAAGACGCGCTTGGGTTCGATCATCGGAATGGCCGGCTGGTTGGCGATTAAAAGCCGCGATTGTACTGCATCAGGAGGGATGCGATTCACTCTCGGGACGGGCTGTCGCATTTTCTAAGGGAGCGAGCCCAGGTAAAGGCTATCGATCAACAGCAAGCGATCTTGAACGAAGGGCTGTAGAATCAGCCCACTTCAGTTATCCACAAGTGGCCGACCCTTTGCTAATCGAGTCCCGCCGCCGCGCCTATTTGAACGCCATGCAGGTGGTCAACTGGCTGCCGCGCACCGAATTGCCTTTCGCCGCCCCGTCGCGGCCCGAGCTGCTGGACATGCCCGAGCCTGAGCCAGAGGTCGCGGTGATGCCGGTTGTGCAGGCCGAAGCTCCGGTGCAGCCTGCCGCCCGTCCGGTCGAACGGCCGAAGATCGAAGTGCCGCGCCCGTCGCTGGCCAGTACGCGCAATGGCGCCAAACCGGTGGAAGA
The DNA here is from genome assembly GCF_000828175.1 of Pseudomonas sp. W15Feb9B. Taxonomy (NCBI): domain Bacteria; kingdom Pseudomonadati; phylum Pseudomonadota; class Gammaproteobacteria; order Pseudomonadales; family Pseudomonadaceae; genus Pseudomonas; species Pseudomonas sp. W15Feb9B. The sequence goes on from NZ_JTKF01000068.1 coordinate 9,162, forward strand.
GGTCGAAGAGGCGCCAGTTGTCGCCAGACCCGCGCCGGTGCCGCCCCCGCGTTTCGCCCTGCAATTGCTGCGCGCCGGGGCTTGCCTGCTGCTGGTGGAGTTACCCACAGGCGAAGCGTTCCAGAGCCGCGATCCGGCCTATCTGCTGCTTAAAGACATGCTTCGCGCCGCCGGTCTGCCGGATGCGCCACAAATTGTCGGCGAGCCGGTGCGCTGGCCTTGGCTGAACCGCGGCACTATGGATCAAGGTCCGGAAGCGGCACGCGACTTTGTTCAGGGTTTCCTCTCGGTACAGATGGAAGCGGCACCTTGCGCCTGCCTGTGGTTGATTGGCCTGCCGGCGGTGCGCTTTGCCGGTGAAGCGGACGCTGAAGCGTTCAACAGTGAGTTGCAGATCGAAGGCCTGGGCCTGGCCTGGGCCATTCCCGGTCTGGAATTGTTAATGGAAGAGCCACAGCGCAAAGCCGCTGTGTGGCAAGCCATGCGTCGGCTGATGGCGCGCTGGAAACCATCGAATGAGTGAAGCTGTATCGTTCCGCCCGATGACCGAGGCGGACCTGGACGCGGTATTGAAGATCGAATACGCGGCGTACAGCCATCCCTGGACGCGCGGGATTTTTCTCGACGGGCTGGGCAAATACCAGATCTGGCTGATGTTCGAAGGCCAGCAGCAAGTCGGCCACGGCGTGGTGCAGATCATTCTGGATGAGGCGCACCTGCTTAACATCACGGTCAAACCGGAGAATCAGGGGCGAGGGCTGGGGCTGACGTTGCTGGAGCATCTGATGTCGATTGCCTACAAGGCTGACGCTCGGGAATGCTTTCTGGAAGTGCGTGACAGCAATACCGCAGCGTTCAAGTTGTATGAGCGCTATGGCTTCAACGAAATAGGCCGGCGCCGGGATTATTATCCGGCGGTGGGCGGGCGCGAAGATGCTGTGGTCATGGCCTGCACGTTGGTTGACTGATCTCCTGTAGGAGCTGCCGAAGGCTGCGATCTTTTGATCTTGTTTTTAGAGGCAAGATCAAAAGATCGCAGCCTTCGGCAGCTCCTACAGTGAGTCGCGTCACATCAGGAGATCAGCGATTGCCATCCAGCGGATCACGCCGCGCCAGCTCCGCCTCATCCAGACCATTGCCGCCGCCGATATCGTCCTCGTCGACAATGCTCAGGTCCCAATCCGCCTGATTGCCTGCGCCAGCCTCTTCGGCATCGCGCGCACCATCTTCATGAATCAGTGTTTCCGGGCTCAGATCATCGTCGGTCGGCTCGTGGTCCGCCGTCGATGCACCGGTCAACCCGGCCTCACGCACGCGCTCGTTGGGCATCAGTTGCTCGCGTTCTCGCGGCGGAATCTCGTCACCAATCCTGGCGCTGGGTTCTTCTTCATCAAAATCCAGTTCATGCACCGAGCCCATGCGGTCCTCGTTATCATCGATCGGTTCCGGTTGCACCGCATCGTACGGACGTCGTGAATCAGTCATGGCAAATCCTCATACTGTGGGCCTTACTAAGTGGACTCACCGCACACCCAGGAATTCCAACGAAAACACTTGCGTCCCTTGCGTGACCCCGACGGGTGGTCGTCTGTCATACCAGCGCATCTTTCTTGAGGCCTTAACCATGCACGACTTACAAGACCTGATTGATAACAACGAGCGCTGGGCTGACGCGATCACCAAGGAAGATCCGGAGTTCTTCGCCAAACTGGCACGCCAGCAGACCCCGGAATATCTGTGGATCGGCTGCTCCGACGCGCGGGTGCCGGCCAACGAGATCGTCGGCATGCTGCCGGGCGATCTGTTCGTACACCGCAACGTCGCCAACGTCGTGCTGCACACCGACCTCAACTGCCTGTCGGTGATCCAGTACGCGGTCGACGTGCTCAAGGTCAAACACATTCTCGTGACCGGCCACTATGGCTGTGGCGGCGTGCGTGCCTCGATGCAGGATCGCCAGTTCGGCCTGATTGATGGCTGGCTGCGCTCGATCCGTGACCTGTATTACGAAAAACGTGAAGAACTGGCCAAGCTGCCGACCGAGGAAGAACAGGTCGACCGCCTCTGCGAGCTGAACGTTATCCAGCAAGTGGCCAACGTCGCCCACACCAGCATCATCCAGAACGCCTGGCATCGCGGCCAGAGCCTGTCGATTCACGGTTGCATCTACGGCATCAAGGACGGTCGCTGGAAAAGCCTGAACACTACCATCAGCGGCTTCGAGCAACTGCCGCCGCAGTACCGTCTGCGCCCGGTCGGAGCGTTGTAACTCAGTCTGGATGTCGCCAGCGCTGCAAAAAGTGCTGGCCCTCGATCGTGGGTGGTTCATCGTAACCGGTGATCCACCCACGGCAGCGCGGCGAGCCGCAAGTACAGGCGAACTGTTGCAGCAAACGGTCTTCGGTGGCCGCGAAGTCGATGGTCAGGCGCTCTCCCGGCTGAATATCGCGCAGCGCCCATAGCCACAGTTCGCTCATGTCGAGGAACGCATTCGGGTCGCAGGCATGTTCGAGCAAACCGCAAAAACGCGGATCGTAGAGATGGATGCCGGCCAGTAGCTGGCGAGTCTGGCGGCAGCGATAGGGCAGCAGTTGCCCGGACACCCGACACATCCGGGTGATCCGCAGGAACGCCCGACGCGCCACCACCGACGCGCGGCCATCGTCGTGCTGAACGATTTCGAAGTCCTCGCTGGATGGGAAACCCAGGCGCACGGGCAATCCGGCAAACGGGTAAATGCCGGGTGCGTCCCGGGGGATGTGATGCTGATGGGCCTGATTGTTCATAACGATCCCTGTCGGCAAATGCTGCGACTTCCTTGATCTGACGTCCTGTCAGCGCTGCAACATGTTTGGATCCGATCCTCTCGCGTAAACGCCAAAGCGTCTACTGTCAGATCTGACAGGCGTGATCGGCTGCTTCCCGTGTCAGCATCGACTGACACGGGAAGGCTTTCAGCCCATCAGAGGTGTGGTGCGGGAACGCTGGTGTCCGGCATTTCGCCCTGAAGCTGTTGCAGTTGTGCCTTGATCGGCGTGGTCGAGCACTTGGCGGCAGCCTGGGCCGGGGTCAGGTTGCGGATCGAGGTGTAGAACAACTCGCAGGTCTTGCCCTTTTGCGTCACTTGCCAGGTTTGCGTACAGCTGTTGAGCAGGGTTTTCGCATCGGTGCCGGGCTTGCTGCCCATCCCGGCCTGCCAGCAGGCCGCGCTCAAGTCCTGGCCCATGACCTTCAAGCCGGCGGCATCGGCTTTCGCTTCATCGCCGTCGTAGCTGGCCGGATCGGCGGCGTACCAGATGTAGCTCGGATGGTTCGAACCCAGCACCGGCACGTTCACCCCCGCACTCGGGCTGATAGTCGCCAGACCCAGTACGGCGACGGTCGGGCCATACTGCTGCTTGATCCAGTTACGCACCGGTGCGCCGAACGCGACCATCGGCAGGGTGGTGCCGGCGCTGGTCTGGCTGAACTGCTTGACCAGCGTGGTCTGATAATCCTTGAAGTAGTCGTAGACACCTTCCAGGTCACTGCCGGCATTGGACGGCGCTGCGATGGGGGCGATGTCGATGATGGTCTGATAGGCCGGCGTCTGGTCGGCCGGGATGCCGTTGGCGCTCAACAGCGTGGCCCAGCGATCCGTGGTGTTCGAGCGCAGGTAATCCTGGGCCTGGGTCAGCGAGTAATCCGGCGGGAAGTGCAGCAGCTCGACGCTCTTGCGGTTTTCCAGGGCCATGCCCAACGGCAGGAACAGGTACCAGCTGTACGCCCATTTGCCATCGGCATTGAGCTTGCTGGCGCCGGTATAGGCCAGATCACCGGCGTCGAGCAGCGCCGACAGCGGCTTGTCGTAGCCTTTCGGTACGCCACTGATCTCAACGTAAATCTGCCCGTTATCGTTCTTTACCAGCACCTTGGCATTGGCGTAACCATCGCGCTGCACGCTCTGGCTCAAATAGTGGGCGACCGTCTGCTCCAGCGACCAGTTGCGATAGCAGATCACGCTGCAGTTGTTGGGGTAGGCAAAAAGACGAGTGACGCGCTCGGTGCTGCCCAGCTTCAGATCGACATCGGCGTGGGCCGCCGCGCTCAATGTGAGCGCGGCGAGTGTCAGCGCGGCGGGGGTAAATCCTGCGAGTTTGAACATGCTCAGATCCTTTTCAGCGTGGGTTCCCCGGAGTTTGGGGCGCTTCATATTGGATCAGCCGTGTTGCACAGTGAAGCTGTCATTCGCGGATTTTTTCGTCAGCTCGCCGCACTCGGCTCACGCCTGAAAATGCAGGGCGTTGCTCAGATCGCCCATGGGTTTCTGGCCTCGGGCAATCATTGCCTCATCGCGCTGCTTGAGGCCGTCGAGGGTTTCCAGTTGGAACACCCGGGTGATCAGGCGCAGGATCGACGCCGTGTCGTAGACCGTGTGATCCACCGTGCCTTTACGGGCGAACGGCGACACCACCAGTGCCGGCACCCGTGATCCCGGCCCCCAGCGATCGCCCTTGGGCGGTGCCACGTGGTCCCACCAGCCGCCGTTTTCATCGACGGTGACGATCACCACCATGTTTTTCCATTGCGGACTTTCGCGCAGCACTTTGAGGGCGCGGACGATGTGCCGGTCACCGGAGGCCACGTCGGCATATCCAGCGTGCATATTCAGGTTGCCTTGTGGTTTGTAGAACGTGACCGCTGGCAACTTGCCGGCCTCGGCGTCGGCGAAGAATTTGTTGGTGCTCGATTCATCCCCCAACCCGGCATCGCGCAGGCGTTTGCTGCGCTCCTGCGGGTTTTCCGGGCCTTGTTGTTGGAAATAGTTGAACGGCTGGTGGTGATATTGAAAGTTGGGGATCTTCGGAATCCCGCCGGAATCCTTGTATTGATCCAGCGTCGCCTGCCACGCGCCGGCGTACCAGGCCCAATCGACATTCTTCTTCGACAGCTTGTCGCCGATGTGCTCGTGGGTCTGCGGCACCAGCACGTTGGGCAGATCCGGTTTGGAGTACGCCGGACGCTCCGGGTCACGAATCCATGTTGGCCAGTACGGCGGGGCAAGGGTGTTGACACCGTAACCGTCCGGCGTCAGCGCACTCGGGCCGAACTGCGGCGGGCCGCTCATGGCGCTGGCCGGCGATGCCTCCAGCGGCTTGAGGCGTGGATCGGCCGGGTCGGCGCTTTGCAGCGCGGCGATCTGCGACTTGGCCACCGAATTGGCCGCGTCCGGATAGAACGGCGCGGTGGCACTGATCAGGTATTGGTGGTTGAGGAACGAGCCACCGAACGCGCCCTGGAAGAAGTTATCGCACAGCACGAATTCCTGAGCCACGTCCCACAGACGCAGGGAATAACGGCTCTGAGCGTAATGGCCCATGGTCAGCCCGCCGGAATCGGCCCAGGCAACAAAGCCATCGTTCTTGCCGCCATTGATCTGCATCTGGTTCTGATAGAACACGTGCCACAAATCGCGGGTCACCAGACCGAATGGCAGGTCTTCGCCGTTCGGGCCTTTGAGGGCGAACGGTGCGTTGGGCAGGTTTTCCTGAAACTGCGTGGCGCTGGGGTAGGTTACGCCATCGAGGGTTTGCGGGCCGATCTGCAACACGCCGCCCCAGACGGGAGGCAGTGTCTGCAACAGGCTGCCGTCGCGATCACGTTGCTGGTAATCGGCAGGTTTGAGCGCAGACAGCGGCTTCTCGACACCGGGGAAATCACCGAACAGATTGTTGAAGCTGCGGTTTTCGGCGTAGATCACCACCACGGTTTTCACTTGATCGCGCAGGGCCTTGTCCAGCTCGGCTGACGTCAGCGGGCGCTCGGCCGGTTTGCCCGGCGCGTTGCTGGCGTTACCGCAGCCGGCCAACGTCGCGCCCACACCGAGGACGGCAACTCCACCGAGGAAGCGGCGGCGACTGGTGTCAGTGGGGGTGTCGGATTCAGGTGCGTCAGTGCTGTCTGTTTCGTCTTTCATCTGTCAGCCCGTTTTGCTTAATTGTTTCAGTTTGTTTCGGGCGGACGCTAGCAAGTGGATGTGAAGGTTGGGTTACAAAATCGTGCGGTGTCTACGACCCCTTCGCACTGCTAGACTGCTGCAATAGCGAAACTGGCCTGAGTGAACCATGAAGCCTTCCATTGCTCTTGATCTGCAACGAGCTGCCGTTCGTGAGGTTGTCGGCAGATTCCGTGTGGCCAATCCGCGCGTGTTTGGCTCGACGCTGCTAGGTACCGATATGGAGGGCAGTGACCTTGATCTGTTGGTCGATCCATTGCCCGGTACCACCTTGTTTGATCTCGGCGGGCTTCAGGTTGAGCTCGAAGATTTGCTGGGCGTTACCGTCGACCTGTTGACCCCAGGAGATCTTCCGCTGAAGTTTCGTCAGCAGGTACTTGAACAGGCCCGTCCCGTATGATCGCGAACCGGCTCGGCGATTACCTTGAGCATATGCGTCAAGCTGCAAGCGATGCGCGGGTCTTCGTCGAATGTCTGAGCAAGGAAGAGTTCGTCGACGACAAACGGACGCAACAAGCGGTCATCATGAGCCTGGTCATTATTGGCGAGGCGGCAACCAAAATAATGGACCGGTTTCCGGAGTTCGCGGCTCAGAACACTCAAACTCCCTGGCGCAGCATGCGCGGGATGCGTAACCGGATCGCTCATGATTATTTCGACATCAATCTGGATGTCGTTTGGGAAACAGTTCAGGTTGCCTTGCCTGAGCTATTGAGAGTTTTGCCCTCCGAGCAACATTGATAGCACCTGCCCTGAGGCAGGTGCTATCTCGTCAATCTATGGCATCACCGGCGGCGTATACGCCAATGTCGTCCCCAGCACCCACAGCAGGAACAGCACCAGCGGCGTGTGCACCAGCAATTGCACGAACGAGAAGCCGATCAGGTCCCGCGCCTTCAAGCCGAGCACACCCAGCAGCGGCAGCATGTAGAACGGGTTGATCAGGTTCGGCAGCGCTTCGGCGGCGTTGTAGATCTGCACGGCCCAGCCGAGGTGGTATTGCAGATCGTTGGCGACTTGCATCACGTACGGCGCTTCGATGATCCACTTGCCGCCGCCGGAAGGGATGAAGAAACCGAGAATCGCCGAGTACACGCCCATCAACAGCGCGTAGGTGTCGTGGGACGCGATGCTGACAAAAAAGGTCGAGATGTGATGCGCCAGCGTCTGCGCATCGGCACCTTTGACCGTGGTCAGCAGCGCGGCAATCGAGCCGTACAGCGGGAACTGGATCAGCACGCCAGTGGTGGTCGGCACCGCGCGGGCCACCGCATCGAGGAAGCTGCGCGGGCGCCAGTGCAGCAGCGCGCCGAGCATGATGAACAGGAAGTTATAGGTGTTGAGCCCGGAAATCGCGGTGATCGCCGGTTTGCTCGAGAACTCGTGGAACAGCCAGCCGGCCGCCAGCAGCACCAGCAAGATGATCAGCAGCGGACTGTGCTCCAGCCATTCGCCGGGCCGGGTGCGCGGTTGCAGCGGTGGCAGATTGAACGCCGGGTCGATGCCGCAATCTTTGGCATCACGTGCAGAGTTCGGGCCGGGGGCGGTGGCGTAGGCAACGATGATCGAAATCACGATCAGCGCCAGCAGCATCGCGCCGGACTGCCAAAGGAAGATGGTCTGGGTGAACGGAATCACCCCGGTGATCGACAGGATCGCCGACGGCAGGCTGGCCGGGTTGGCCTGCAATTGCGCTGCCGATGATGACAGGCCCAGGGCCCAGACCGCGCCGAGGCCCAGATACGCCGCCGCACCGGCCGCGCGGTAATCCATTTTCAGATCGGTGCGGCGGGCGAGGGCGCGCACCAGCAAACCGCCGAATACCAGCGACAGACCCCAGTTCAACAGCGAAGCGACCATCGATATCAGCGCGACCCAGGCCACGGCGGAGCGGCCGTTTTTCGGGATGCGCGCCAGTTTGTCGATCAGTTTGACCGCCGGCGGCGAACTGGCGACCACGTAGCCGCCAATCACCACGAAGGCCATTTGCATGGTGAACGGAATCAGGCTCCAGAACCCGTCACCGAAGGCCATCGCGGCATCGGTGGGTTTGGCGCCCATGGCCAAGGTGGCCAGCGCGACAATGATTACGGCCAACGCGGCGAACACCCAGGAGTCGGGGAACCAGCGTTCGGCAAAGTTTGAACAGCGCAAGGCAAAGCGCGCGGAGCGGCTATCTTCGATATCAACGGCCACAGGGAGTACCTCGGATTTTTATGGTTATTGTGGTCCTTGGGACATTCAAACCCGACAACCCTGTGGCGAGGGAGCTTGCTCCCGCTGGACTGCGTAGCAGTCCCCTGCTTTTAAAGTTCAGAGGGGGCCGCTTCGCGACCCAGCGGGAGCAAGCTCCCTCGCCACAGAGGTAGACCTGATTCAGATGTGTCCCGCCAGACAAGCCTCAACAGTAAATCAACCGCCGCCATTTTGTGAGCAGGTTTCTGCCAAACCGTGACCATGGTCTAACGGGTTGTCCCCAGGCGGATTTGCGTAGACCATGAGCGCCTTGGTTTTTTGCCTGCCAGAGTGCTTTGCCATGACTGCCCAATCCACAGCCCGACCGGCGCCGTTCAGCCGTTCCGACTACAAGACCCTCGGTCTTGCGGCCCTCGGCGGGGCGCTGGAGATCTACGATTTCATCATTTTCGTGTTCTTCGCCCTGACCCTCAGCCAGTTGTTCTTCCCGCCGGAAATGCCCGAATGGCTGCGTCTGCTGCAAAGCTTCGGGATCTTTGTTACCGGGTATCTGGCGCGTCCGCTGGGCGGGATCCTGATGGCGCATTTCGCCGATCGCCTGGGCCGGAAAAAGGTCTTCAGCCTGAGCATCCTGATGATGGCGCTGCCGTGCCTGCTCATCGGGATCATGCCGACTTATGCCCAGATCGGTTATTTCGCGCCGCTGCTGTTGCTGGCGCTGCGCATCCTGCAAGGCGCGGCGGTTGGAGGGGAGGTGCCGAGTGCCTGGGTGTTCGTCGCCGAGCACGCGCCTGCCGGACATCGCGGTTACGCGCTGGGCTTTTTGCAGGCCGGGCTGACCTTCGGTTATTTGATTGGTGCGTTGACCGCGACTTTCCTTGCACACGTGTTCAGCCCGGCGGAAATCCTCGATTACGCCTGGCGTTATCCGTTCCTGCTCGGTGGCGTGTTCGGCGTGATCGGTGTTTACCTGCGCCGCTGGTTGAGCGAAACCCCGGTGTTCATGGCCATGGAGGCGCAGCGTGAAGCGCGGGTTGAACTGCCGCTGCGTACGGTGCTGCGCGAGCATCGACTGGCGATGTTGCCGGCCATGCTGCTGACCTGCGTGCTGACCTCGGCCGTGGTGGTGTTCGTGGTCATTACGCCGACCATGATGCAGAAAACCTTCGGCATGACCGCCAGCCATACCTTCGCCCTGAGCGCGCTGGGCATTGTCTTCCTCAACATCGGCTGTGTGATCGCCGGGCTGCTGGTCGACCGTCTGGGGGCCTGGCGCACCGTCATGCTCTATAGCCTGCTGCTGCCCTTGGGAATCGGCGTGCTTTACAGCTGCTTGATCATGGGCGGTCACTGGATCGGGCTGGCATACGCCATCGCCGGCCTGGCCTGCGGTGTGGTGGGGGCGGTGCCGTCGGTGATGGTCGGGTTGTTCCCGGCGCGAATTCGCGTGTCAGGCATCTCCTTCACCTACAACATTGCCTACGCCGCGTGGGCGAGCATCACACCGCTGTTGCTGATCGGTCTGATGCCGTGGAGCTCGTGGATCTGCGTGATGTTCTGTGCGGTGATGGGCGTGGTGGGGCTGTTGAGTGCGCTGTATTTCGGCTCGCGAATGCCGCGTACAGGGCAATGCCAGGTGGCCGGAACTGTCTGATCGCACGCCCGTGAACTATTTTTGACCGACGGGTCTCAAGCGCTCTTCAGAAAAGAAATTCAAGGCCGATGGCTAGTCTGCATCCCGCTTTCTTTCCATCGGTATCTGCCCATGTTCAACAAACGCCTCAAGCAAGAGCTGGCCACTCTTCGTGAAGAACTCTCCAGCCTGCTGCAGGTGAAGGAAAGCCTGGAAAGCGAGATGCTGGTGCTGACCCTGGAACCCGATGGCCGGATTCAGTCGGTCAACCAGAACTTCCTCGGCGAGATGCTCTACAAGAGCCAGGATCTGGTGGGGCGCGCCATTGAAGACATCGTTCCGGCGCACGTGAAGGCCGATGACTTTCACCATCGTTTCAAGGCCGCCCTGACCCGTGGCGAACATTTCGCTGGCGCAGTGCGCCTGCTGCGCGGTAATGGCGAAGAAGCCTGGCTGCGCTCCATCGTGCAGCCGGTGCGCGCTTCGGACGGGCGGATCAAGCATTTTTCGATCTTCTCCAGCGACCTGACCCGCACCATCGAAGCCTCGCGCGAACACGAAAACCTGATCGGCGCTTTGGTGCGCTCGACAGCGGTGATCGAATTCGACCTCAACGGCAACGTGCTCAATGCCAACGAGCGCTTTCTGCATGGCATGGGTTACAGCCTGGCGCAGATCAAAGGCAAACATCACCGGATGTTCTGCACGCCTGAGGAGTACAACAGCGCCGAGTACCAGAATTTCTGGCGTCGCCTGAACAATGGCGAGTTTGTCGCCGACCGCTTCAAGCGTGTCGACAGCCATGGTCGTACGGTGTGGCTGGAGGCGTCCTACAACCCGGTGGTCGATGCCAACAACAAACTGTACAAAGTAGTGAAATTCGCCACGGTGATCACCGATCAGGTCAACCGTGAACAAGCGGTTGCCGACGCGGCCAGCATTGCCTACAGCACTTCGCAGCAAACCGACAGCACCGCGCAACGTGGCACCACGGTGGTCACCGAGGCGGTGAATGTGATGCGTGATCTGTCGCGCCACATGCAGGCGGCCGGTGAGGGCATCGAGGCACTGAACGAGCAGTCGCAGGTGATCGGGACTATCGTCAAAACCATCAGCGGTATTGCCGAGCAAACCAACCTGCTGGCGCTCAACGCGGCCATCGAAGCGGCCCGCGCCGGCGAGCAGGGCCGGGGCTTTGCGGTGGTGGCCGACGAAGTGCGACAACTGGCTTCGCGCACCAGTCAGGCGACCGAAGAGATCGTCGGCGTGGTGCGGCAGAACCAGGAGATGGCGCGTAACGCCGTGGCCCTGATGACCGATGGCAAGCTGCAGGCAGAACAAGGCCTGGCGCTGGCGGCGGAGGCGGGCACGGTGATCGTCGAGATTCAGGACGGCGCGCAGAAAGTGGTGGATGCGGTCGGGCAGTTTGCCAATCAACTTTCTAACTGATTCCCCCGCCAATACCTGTAGGAGCTGCCGAGTGCAACGAGGCTGCGATCTTTTGATC
>NZ_JTKF01000069.1:0-262 GCF_000828175.1 Pseudomonas sp. W15Feb9B
GAGGATGTTATTGCCGCTGTTACCGGTGAGCATGTTGTTCAGGCTGTTGCCGGTGCCATTGAGGTTGGCAGTGCCGGCCAGGTACAGGTTTTCCAGGTTGGCGCCCAGCGTCCAGTTGACCGATGACCAGACGGTATCGATTTCGCTGGCCAGGGTGCTGGTTTCGCTGATGGTGTCGCCGACGTTGTCGACCACATAAGTGTCGTTGCCCAGGCCACCCATCAGGGTGTCGGCGCCCAGACCGCCGTCGAGGTAGTTGTCG